>PLMM01000363.1 GCA_003142495.1 Gemmatimonadota bacterium
CCGCCGGGCCGGTAGGAGTCGGCGGGCCAGAAACGCGAGCTGTCGGGCGTCAGCGCCTCGTCGATGAGGATGACCTCGCCGCCGATCATGCCGAACTCGAACTTGGTATCGGCGATGATGATCCCCCGCTCCTTGGCGATGTCGCGTCCGCGTTCGTATATCATCCTCGATCGCTGCTCCAGCTCCACAGCCGCGTCGCCGATCAAGGCGCGCATGCGGGCGATCGTGATGTTCTCGTCGTGGCCGGTCTCCGCCTTCGTCGCTGGGCTGAACAACACCTCCGCCAACTGATCACTCTCCCTGAGCCCCTTTGCGAGCGGCTCCCCGGCGAGCGTCCCCGTCTGCGCATACTCCTTCCAGGCGGAGCCCGAAATATAACCCCGGACGACGCACTCCACCGGAAAGACTTCGGTGCGCTTACAGAGCATCGCGCGCCCCGCAATCGAGCTCCGGTGGCCCGCCAGCGCCGGCACCATATGCACGATCTCCTCGGCGTTGGCCGAGATGAGATGGTGTGGCACGAGCCCCTGGAGGCGCCCAAACCAGTACGCGCTCATCTGCGTGAGCACCGCCCCCTTGTACGGAATCGCCTCGCGCATCACCACGTCGAACGCGCTCACGCGGTCCGTCGCCACGAGCAGGAGCCGCTCCGCGTCCACCTCGTAGATGTCCCGCACCTTGCCGCGCCCGAGCTGCTTGAGCGGGAGCGCACTACTCGTCATCACCGTCATACGCGGAGCGCCTCCGCGACATCGGAGAGGGGCGCCGCGGCAAGGATCGGATCGATGACCTCGCGCAGGAACTCATCCACCTGCTCCGGAGCGCGCCCCGTAAAACGCTCGGCCGCCACCAGATCCTGCATCGCGTCCGGCGAGAGCGTGAACTCCGGATCCGCCTTGAGCCGATCGAGGAGATCGTTGTGGAGTGCGCCGTCTTTCAGCGCGCGCCCGGCCTCGAGACTGTGTTTACGGATGATCGCGTGCGCGTTCTGGCGATCGCCGCCCGCCGCCACCATGCGCACGATCAGCTTCTCGGTGGCCATGAAGGGAAGCTCGGTCGCCAACCGCTGCCTGATCCGCGCCGGATGCACCTCGAGCCCCACGCTGATGTTCCCCATGAGCAGCAGCACGGCGTCCGTCGCGAGAAACATCTCGGGGATCACGAGACGACGATTCGCGCTGTCGTCGAGCGTGCGCTCGAAGAACTGCACGCCGTGCGTGAGATTCGCGTTCTCCTCGAGCGTCATCACGAAGCGCGCGAGCGAGTTGATGCGCTCGGAACGCATCGGATTGCGTTTGTACGCCATCGCCGACGATCCGATCTGCTCCTCTTCGAACGGCTCCTCGATCTCGCCGAACGACTGCAAGAGCCGAATGTCCGACGCGAACTTCGCCGCGCTCGCCGAGATGCCGGCAACGACGCCGAGCACGTGCGCGTCGAGCTTGCGCGTGTACGTCTGTCCGGTGACGGGCAGCACGTGCGTGAAGCCCATGCGCTTAACGACGTTCTTCTCCAGCGCGCGAACCGCGTCGTGATCGCCGCGGAAAAGCTCCAGGAAGCTCGCCTGCGTGCCCGTCGTTCCCTTCACGCCGCGCAATGGAAGCGTCGCGACGCGATGATCGAGATCCGCGAGGTCGAGCACGAGATCCTGCATCCAGAGCGTCGCACGCTTGCCAACGGTGGTGAGCTGCGCCGGCTGCAGATGCGTGTACGCGAGCGTCGGCTCGTGCGACCACTTGCGCGCGAACACCGCCAGCGCCTGGATCGCCGCGACGACCTTCTCGCGGAGCAGCGTGAGCCCCTCGCGCATGAGCACGAGGTCAGCGTTGTCCGTGACGAACGCGCTCGTTGCGCCTAGGTGAATGAACGGGCGCGCTGCGGGCGCCGCCGCGGCGAATGTTTCGACGTGCGCCATGACGTCGTGCCGAAAGCGTCGCTCGAAGTCGCCGGCCGCCGAGAAGTCGATGTCGTCGAGATGCGCCTTCATCTGCGCGATCCCCTCGTCCGTGATCAGCGGCTGCCCGCGCTCGTCGCGGACGCCAAGCTCGCGCTCCGCTTCCGCGAGCGCGAGCCAGAGCCTCCGCCACGTGCTGTGCCGCCGCTGCGGCGACCAGAGCTCGAGCATCGCCTTCGACGCGTACCGCTCGCTGAGCGGCGACGTATACCGCGTATGACTGCTCATCGAATCATGAAATCGGTGGAGTAGATACGGCCCCCTCGCTCGAAAAACATGTGGAATGTCGCGCGTCCTGCGCCCGGATTGAGCGCTCGCGCGGCGTCGTTTGCATTCTCCACCGGAATGCGGTTGATCTGCACGATCACATCGCCCTTCTCGAGCCCGAGCTCGTCGCTCACCCGATCGCTCAAGTTGTAGATGAGCGCACCCTTCGGACTGCGAATGCCGCGGTCCACGCGAATCGCCGGCGTGAGTGTGACCAGCTCGAGCTCCTTCAGCACCGCAACCTTCGCGGCGCTCACTTCCGGAATGTCAGCGATCGTCACCGACACCGGCATGTCGCGCCCCGCGCGCTTGAGCACGAGCGGCACCTGATCGCCCACGCGAAGATCGAGCAGCTCCGCCTCCCAATCGAAGGAATTGCGGATCGCGCGCGCGCGCGAGCGAACGAGCACGTCGCCGCGGCGAATCCCCACGCGATCGGCGGGCGAGCCCGGCACCACCGCGCCCACCACGACTCCCGCGCGAAGCGCCTCGCGCTGAACTTGCCCCTGGGGAATCTCCGGCTTGAGCCCGATCCACGGACGGCGCACCGTGCCGTGCGCAAGCAGATCCTCGGTGACGTGCCTCACCCGATTCACCGGAATCGCGAATCCCAATCCAACCGACCCTCCACTCGGCGAGAAGATCGAGCTGTTCATCCCCACGATGTTGCCGAGCGCGTTCACGAGCGGTCCGCCGCTGTTGCCGGGATTGATCGACGCGTCGGTCTGGATCATGTCGACGTACATCGCCGAGCCTTGCGAGCGCGCGACGAGGTTGCGCCCCGTGCCGCTGATCACGCCCACCGTCACGCTCGGCTCCGGGTTGCCGAGGAGAAAGCCGTACGGATTGCCGATGGCGATCACCCACTCGCCGATGATGAGGTCATCTGACTGTCCGAGCGGAGCAATGGGGAGTCCCTTCGCCTCGATCTTGAGCACGGCGAGATCGTTCGTCTCGTCCTTGCCGAGCAACGTCGCGGGATAGGTGGTGCCGTCGCGGAGCGCGACGGAAATCGAGTTCGCACCGGCGACCACGTGCGCGTTCGTCACGATCACGCCGTCCGCGCGCACGATGAAGCCCGAGCCGAGGCCCGGAAGCACCCGCTCGCTCGTCCCGTTGAATGCGTCGAACGGATCTGCGGAGCGATCGACGACCTCGGTCTGAACCGTGACCACCGTTGGCGCGTCGCCCGCGACTGCCTCCGTGATCGCGGTGCGACGCTGCGTCGTGAGGGCACTCTCGGCCACCGCAATCGACGTCGTGGTCGCGGCGCTCGCCGCAGTCACCGCGAGCGCAGGCGAATCGTGCGAGCTTTCCCCGCATGCGGCGCCCAGCGCCAGAAGGGAGAGTCCGACCGTTCGCGTGATCACAGGCTCGTGCGGCTGCGCGAAACGCGCTTGCTCCAATCGTTGAGAAAGTGATCGAGACCGAGATCGGTGAGCGGGTGCACCAGGAGCAATCGTAGCACGTCGGGCGGCACCGCGGCGGTGTCGGCGCCGATGATGGCCGCCTCCGAAAAGTGCCGCGGCGTGCGAATCGACGCGGCGTTGAGCTCGCACTCGACGTGATGCCTGTCGAAGAGCTGCCGGATCTCACCAATGAGCGCGATGCCGTCGCCGCCGATGTCATCGAGGCGACCGATGAACGCGCTCACCGAATACGCGCCGGCCTTCGCCGCGAAGAGTGCCTGCGCGGCGCTGAATACCAGCGTCGCGGTGACTCGAATGCCATCCGCCGCGAGCCGCGCGGTCGCCCGCAGCCCATCCTCGATCACTGGCACCTCGACTACGATGTTGTCCGCGATCTTCGCGAGCTCCTTCCCATCGCGGTAGATGTCGTCGGCCGTGATCGCGAGCACCGGCGCGAGCACGGGCCCGCGCGTCAGCCGACAGAGCTCGCCGAGCAGCTCGTGGTATGCCTCGGCGGAGCTCTCTTCCGCGATCAGCGTCGGATCCGTGGAGATGCCGTCGACGATCCCGACCTCGGTCGCCCACCGAACCTCATCGAGGCTCGCGGTATCGAGCAGAATCTTCATGTGTCGCCCAGGTAGAGGTCGCGCGGATAACGAACGACTTCGAGAAAGAGCGCGTGCGGTGGAGCAGGGGCGGACGTGCGCCGGTTGTCCTCGGCCGCGAGCAACATTGCGAAGTCAGCCAGCGGACGCTTGCCGCGCGCGATCTCGATCATCGTGCCGACCAGGAAGCGCACCATGTGGTGCAGAAAGCGATTCGCTTCGACCTCGAAGACCAGGCCGTTCGGACACTCGCGCCACGACGCTTCCACCACGGAACAGCGATGGTCGTCGTTCTCCGGAGCTGTTCCCTGAACTGCGAAGGCGAGAAAGCGGTGCGTGCCGAGGAGCGCGTTCGCGCAGTCTGCCAGCGGCGAGCGCGCCAGCGGTGACTCGACCGCCCATTCCCAGCGGCGTCGGAATGGCGAGTGCGCCTCCCGATCGGTGCCGACATGGTAGCTGTACCTCCGTCCGGTGGCGCTGAACCGTGCGTGAAAGGCATCGCTCATCTCGACTGCGCTGGCGACCCACACATCCGCCGGCAGTACCGCGTTCAATGCCCGCCGCAATTTGGCCGCATCCCACTTGACGGGAACTCGCACACCAACCGACTGCCCGCGCGCATGCACGCCAGCATCGGTGCGTCCGGCTCCCAGCGCGCTCACGGGTGCGTTGCACAACCGCGCCAGCGCGCCCTCCAACACTCCCTGAATCGTGCGCGTTGCCGGTTGGCGCAACGCACC
>PLMM01000153.1 GCA_003142495.1 Gemmatimonadota bacterium
CGCCGACCGGCGAACCATTGCGACACGGGGGCACGCCTGGGCCTCCGCAAAGCTCGTCGCCCGTTCCACCGTTGGCGCCGCAGATGGTGAAGCCATCCGTGGTGCCGTTGAAGCCGACCTGAGTCAACTCGCGGAACGTACCGAACCGCTCCACACGTGGTTTCTGATAC
The DNA here is from genome assembly GCA_003142495.1 of Gemmatimonadota bacterium. Lineage (GTDB taxonomy): Bacteria > Gemmatimonadota > Gemmatimonadetes > Gemmatimonadales > Gemmatimonadaceae > FEN-1250. The sequence goes on from PLMM01000153.1 coordinate 171, forward strand.
ACCCGACCCTCCTAAAGTCGTGTGATACCGAGCCGCTTGCTCGGCGAAAGTACGGCCGACATGACCGTGTTGTTCACGTACACTTTCGTGTCTTCCTCGAATTTATCATCCGGATCGGACAGCCGCCTCATTCGACGACAAGACATTCAATGCAGACGACGAGCCACCGGCGCTATGTGCTCGGAGCCACAGTTCAGCTTGTAACGTAAAGTACAATCCAACTGCAAAATTACTTTGCACTCCCTTCGCGTAGTCGGTGACCGACTGACGAAACACCTTTGCATCGATCACGCCAGCCTGCTCGAGGAGTGAGTGATTGAAGAGAGCGTCGACCATTGCCGGCAATTGAGCGCGCATGGAGCGCGTGAAGTAGCCACCTGTTTCCCCCGTGCGCTTGGTGCGGGGTTGCAGTATCGAGTCGGGAAGGAGCCCGCGCATCGATGCGCGGAGCAGGCGCTTCGTCTCGGCGCCGAGCGAACGCTCCTCGCGCGGGCGCGTGAGCGCGAACTCGATGATGCGTTTGTCGTAGAGTGGCGAGCGAATCTCGACGCCTTCATCGCGCGCAAAGTTCGACGTCACGCCGAAGACGCGCGGGAAATATTGGTGCGAGAGATACCAGGCTGTTTCACGATCGGAACGATTGCGGTGCGTGACGCGAGGGGCGTAGCGGCGATCGCGCGTGTCGAGCGCGTGCTCGCGCACGAAGCGCGGCGCGATCCACGGCGGCAGCGCGCGCTCGAGATAGCCGACGAGTGGACGACCGCCGCGCGCGAGCTGCGCGAGCGCGAGCGCGGAGCGCGAGAGATTCGGCTGGATCGCCCAGCGGAAGAATGTGCGGAAGCCGGAGCCCGACATCCCCTTCGCTTTCCACTCGCGCGCGAGCTCGCCGAGCCGTCCAGTGCGGAGGAGATCGGATAGGAAAACTTCGGACACCTGGAAAAGCTGATCACCGCCGACGCCCTCCAATGCCACGCGCGAATGCGTTGCGCGGGTCCCACGAGCGAGGGACCGATGCCACATCTCGAACGGGTGCGCGAAGGGCTCGTCGCGATTGGCGGCGCGCTCTTGCGGGTGATCGAAAAACGGGATGTTCTTGATGTCGAGCCAGTGCACCTCAGCATTCCAACGCGCGGCGATCTCTCGGATCAGCTCGTCCTCGCGTCCCTGATCGCCTTCGGGATAACTGATCGAGACGGGAAGCAGCTTGTGCGTTGAATTGCTGACGTCGAGCGCATTGGCACCGGCGGCGAACACCGCAGGCGAGTCCCATCCACCGCTCAACCAGATGGTCGTGTCGCCTTCGGTGTCGAGGCGCTCGGTGACGGCGCGCGTGAGCAGCTTGCGCAGCTCGATGGCCGCTTCTTCGAATGGTGGTGAAGCGCGCGTGGATGCCCGCGGAGGGATCCAGTGCTGATGCAGGCGCATCGGCGCGCCGCCTTCGAGCGTGAGCGTCTGCGCGCCTTGCAGCACGCGAATGGATTCGTAGGCGGTTTCGGAGCTCCCGCCCCAGAGTCCAGCCGCAGTCTCGGCGATCGCGGCCAGATTGAGCGACGCATTGGCGCCGGGGAGTGCGAGCACGCCAGCGGGAGCGGACGCGAGCACGAGGGCACTCTCAGCCCCGCCGCTTCTGAGCGGCGAAAAATATAAAGTGCGCTTCCCCGAGAAATCGCGCGCGGCCACGACGCGCTTCGCGCCGCCGTCCCAGATCACGAACGCGAAGTCGCCCTCGAGATGTGCGGCGCTGTCCGCGCCCCACGCGCGATAGGCCGCGAGGATGAGATGGCTCGCCGTCTCGCCCGTCGCGACGACGCGCGCGCGCGCGAGTGCGGCGCGGAGATCGTCGCGATAGTAGATGCTTGCGTCGGCGGCGACGGCGATCTCGCCTTCGGTGACGACGAGCGCGTCGCCCGACATCGATGGCGCGAGCTCCCACGGCTGGCGCGCGACGGCGAGCAGCGCGCCGGCGCCGCGCCAGATCGCGACGCGAGCATCGTCCCGCGCGCGCATCGCCCTGAGCGCGCGACGCACGGCTGCGTCGTCGAGCGCGGCGCTGTCGTCGCCGATCACCGCCAGGATGACGCTCACGCGTGATCCATCACGTTCACCTCATCGAGCTCGGCGAACGACTTCACATGCCACTCCTGGTCGCCGAGTACCTGCTCGTTGTACGCGACCCAGGCGTGGGCGGCGAAGCGTCCGCGCGTCATGCGCACGCCGATCTTGACCAGGCTGCCGGAGAAGCCGTGTCGATCGAGCAGCCGCTTGAGCGCGACGGAGCGTACGAGGCAGAGCGGACGAAAGACGCCATTCTCGGCGGCGCGCATCACGGCGAGCGCGAGCTGCTCGGGGCGCGGGTTTACAGGCGCGCTGTTCGCGGAGAGTGGAGTCAACGAGTCGCCGAAGGGATCGAGTGCGGCACGGGAGACGAGCTGACCGGTGCGGCGGGTGGCGACGATTGTCTGGGAGACGAGGAGCTCGAACTGCGCTTCAGCGATGTCGAGCCACTCGCGAGCGCTAAGCCTTGCCAGCCTTTGCAGGAACGCGGGTCGCGCTCGACTGGTCATTCTGCCCCTCCACGCGGACGGCGACGAGCTTGTGTGCGGTCAAATCGCCGAGCAGTTCCTTGACGTCGGTTTCGATGATGGAGCGCTCGACCTCGGGATATTCGCCCGCGAGCCGAGTACAGATCTCGTCGAAGGTCGAGCAGACTGGGGGGAGGAGCTCCCAGACGCGCGCGCCGACGGAGTTGAGACCGAAATAGACCTCATTATCCGTGGAGAAGAGCACAGCTCCGTCGGACATGGATTTGAAGAGGACTTTCGGATTGGGAACTGGCAGCATCTACTCCCCTGAAACGGACAGTACGACGACGACCGGCGCGGACATTGGCTGGCGGGTCGGATTAGGGAGTGATACCCCCGATCCGGCGCGCTGGCGTTAGCCCGCTTGTGGGGGGAGTAGGCGCACTGAACGTGCCACCCCATGAGGGAATAATAGTGGGGTGAAGTCGGGCGCGCGGGGGGTGCTGGCGGGGTCGAGGAACGTAACGGATGAGGGAGCGGGCGAAATGGCGCAGAGGGGGTGGGGCGGCGCAACGGGCGAGGCGCGGGTGCTACACAGGGGTTTGGGATACATGCGAGCGGTGAGCGCGACAGCCGGAATGATTTGGCGAACGGAGCTACCGGATGAAGTACCCCACCACGCGCCACACTCCATCGCCCTCGTGCTGCAGTGTGAGCGTCTCGGTTACGGCGCGACTCCGATCGTACACGCTGTGATACTGTCGCACGACATACTCCGCTTCCGGCGCACCGGGGATCGCATCCAACTTCTGATCGACCGCGATCACGCGCGATGTGACCGGCCCGAGCGGCTCGCGCGCCGCTCGCAGCTGCTCGTCCCAGCGCGCAGGATCGAGCGCCTCGCGAAAGAGCGCACCCGCTGCGCTCCAGCTGGCGTCTCCCTTCCCCGCGTCGACGAGTGCGAACCACGCCGATGATTGCGACTCCACGTCCAGCTCATTCGTCGCCGCGCCCGGTCGTTCGCTCATGGCTCCGACGCTCTCGCCGTCTCTCGTCGATCCACCAGCCACCAGATCACCACCGTCAGCACCG
>PLMM01000314.1:0-2812 GCA_003142495.1 Gemmatimonadota bacterium
GTCGCTACACCGTCGGGCCCGATGGCTGAGCTCATGCGGCAGCTCACGGCGCAGTACGGGAAGATGAAGAAGGGGCTTCCCCTCAAGCGGATCACGACGAGCGTCAGCGGCGAAGGTGCGCGCCAGCACACGACCACGATGACCTCGACGATCACGAACGTGAAGAAGTCCGCGATCAGTCCGAGTGTGTTCGAGGTGCCGTCCGGCTATGCGAAGGTCGATCTTGCGGACGCGGTCGGGGCGAGTGCGGCAGCGGCGCAGGCGAAGGCTCAACACGGGAAGCCCTAATGCCATCCCGAAAGCTTTTTCTGCCGAGCGGACTGCAGCTCCTCTCATGGGTCGGGTTGGCGATTGCGTTGGCGACACTCGCGTATACGGCGCCAAAGTTGATCGAGGAAGGCGGCGGAGCAGGAGTCGTTTTCGGGAACCTCGCGCAGTATTCCTGGACCATCGCGCTACTCCTTGTCGCCTTTACGTGGACTCGCACGATTGGCGTACGCGCGCTGATCGGTGCCGCGCTCGGCGGATTCTTCGGAGTGAGCTCATTGGCGGTGTTGATTGGAAAGCCGTTCGTCGAGCGACTTGGGGCGCAAAGCGTTTTCGTCATGACCGTGTTCGCACCAGTGACCGAAGAGCTGCTGAAGCTCCTGCCGGTCGCGCTCTTCCTGCTCCTGGCGATGCGTAGCCGGCAATTTCGCCCATCGATCGCCGACGCCGTTCTGTTCGGGACCACCGTTGCGTGCGGAATGTCGATGTACGAGAACATTCTGTACGCGCGCGGAACCGATGGTGGGTGGCTCGCCAACCTGCCGTTCTCGCCTGCGCTTCCGTTTCTGCACATGCAAGGCTCGATGCTCGTGGGCGGGCACGTGGTGTACACCGCGCTCGCCTCGCTCGGACTTGCGGTCACGATTCTCTATGGAGCTCGCGTTCCTCTCGCGCGATACGCGTTTCCCGTCACGCTTGCCGTGGCGATCTTCGAGCACATGACGGTAGACAGGCTCGTGCTCATCGGCTCGGATGAGCTGGGCTGGTTCGCGCGACTCTCTCTCCTGATTACGCTGGGAGGCTATCTCTCGACATTGTTGCTGGTGGCCGGTATTGCAGCGGTCGCGGTATTCGAGACTCGACTAATGCGGCGCGGTGGCGCCGCACTGCCCGCATCACTCACGATGCGGGACATCATCGCGGGTCTCAGGCAGTCATCGCGATGGGCGAGTGCGCTGCAGCTTCAGAAGAGACTTCGCTATGAATCGCTGCGACGATCATCCATTCTCGCGGTCGCTCAAACGGCGCAGAGCGCTCCGGACGCGAGTGCAATGGCGTCGGTGCAGCGCCTGTACCGGAGCGCGCAGATGACGAGTGGGGCCGCCGCATGATAGTCGATTATATGAGCGCCATCGCCACCGTGTTCTCGATGAGTGAGCTGTCGGCGCTGGCGCGCTGGTGCGCGACGTGTGCGGGGAGCGCGGGCGGCGGGGTTGGTCCCGTCGTGGGCATTGGTGCGGGAGTGGCAGCGGGACTCGGCGCGGCGGGCGGGATGGCGGGAGCTGGCGCGGGCGCAGGAGCGGGTGCGGGTGCGGGAGCTGGAGCGGGTGCGGGCACGGACGCCGCATCCTTGCTGCCACCGCCGCCTCCCCCTCCGCTGAATCTTGGTGGTGGCTCGCCTCCGGATGACGGAATGGTGCACCTCCCTCCACCACCACCTCCGCCACTCGATCTGACTGGTGGAACGCCCCCGAGTTCTGCGGATCCGGGTGCAGGGAATCCATCTGCTGATGGCCCGCCCCCGGCGACGCCGGCTCCAGATTCACCGATGCCGCAACGCGTCGGCGACACGCCGCCTGCGAACGGCCCACAGCCTTTGAGCGACATTCCGCCAGCCAGTGGTCCGCAACCAGTCTACGGCAATCAGCAGTTGGGAATGTCGGCGAATCCGGATGGATCGATCACGACAACGGATTCCGACGGACCGACAACGACAACTCCACCAACCGCGGACTCACCATCTGATGCCGCACCCGAGGCTCCGGCGGCTGGAGCGCCGTCCGCGCCGCCATCTGCGACGGGACCGGGAGGTCTCACGATCACTCAGTCGAACGGCACCACCACCGTGACGACTCCCGATGGCACGACCGTGCCCGCGACGAGTACAGGTCCCGATACCTACGGCGCGCAGCTTCCCGATGGGAGTTTCGTCACCGGGAATGCCGACGGCACGACAACGATCGCTGCGCCCGATGGGTCAACCACCAATTACAATGCTGCTGGGCAGGCCACGGGATCGGCGCCGCCGGATCTTGCGGCTGGCGGAGGGGTAGACGCGCCGCCACTCCACCATTCCGTCACGACTCCCACCGAAGACGGTGGGTTCACCATCAGTCATCCCGACGGCACCGTCGACATCCATCATCCCGACGGTACCGCGATTCACGTCGAGGCCGATGGGAGCACCTGGCATCCGATACCGTGACGCCTCGGTCAGCCCGGCGCTTGCGCTCCCCTCGGCGGCGGACCCTCGGCCTGCAGCGCGATCGCCTCCTCATCGCTGAACAATCTCGACCGCGTCAGAAAGCGCACGCCCTCGGGTGACTCCACGGAAAATCCACTCCCGCGTCCCGGCACGACGTCGATGGTCAGCTGCGTGTGCTTCCAGTATTCGAACTGTTCGCCGCCAATATAGAACGGCGTGTTCGCGATCGTGCCGAGATACACATCGCGCTGCCCAAGCTTGAACTCGTTCCGCGGAAAACACATCGGCGAGCTGCCATCGCAGCAGCCGCCCGACTGATGAAACACCAGCGGGCCGTGC
>PLMM01000314.1:2850-3176 GCA_003142495.1 Gemmatimonadota bacterium
GCGTTTGGGCTGTAGCTCACGAGCAGATTCTTGGTCTGCTGGTAGTGATCGAGCATCATCTTGTGATTCTCACGACCGATACCGCTCTGCTTGTAGCCGCCGAACGCCGCGTGCGCTGGATAGAGATGGTAGCAGTTCGTCCAGACGCGTCCCGCCTTCACGCCGCGCCCAACGCGATAGCAGATGTTCGCCTCGCGCGACCACACGCCCGCGCCCAGGCCGTAGAGCGTGTCGTTGGCGATCTCGATCGCGTCATCCATGTCCTTGAACTTCGTCACGGACACCACCGGCCCAAAGATCTCCTCCTGGAAGACGCGCATCTTGTT
>PLMM01000274.1 GCA_003142495.1 Gemmatimonadota bacterium
CCATCTCGCGCACCGACTCGATGTGTGTGATCAGAATCACCTGCTCGAATCGATCGTTGAGTCGTCGCAGCAACTCGAGCACGCTCGACCGATGCAGCTCATCGAGCGAACCGAAGATCTCATCGAGAATCAGCAGCGAGAACGGCTGCCCCGCGCGCTCCGCAATCATCTGCGAGATCGCGAGCCGCAGCACGAGATTCGCCAAGTCCTCTTCGCCACCCGAGATCACCGGTTTCGGCCGACCATCTTCGAGCACCAGAATGTTGTACTGATCGTCGAGCTCGATCTCGTCGTACCGCCCATCCGTGAGCTCCGACAGAAACGCGCTCGCGAGCTCCGACAACTCCGGTCGCAGCTGGAAATTAAGATCCGTGCGCAGATCCGTGTACGCGCGATCGAGCTCATCATGGAGCCGCTTGTGCACCGTGAGCTCGCCCAGCAGCCGCTGGCGCTCACCGAGCTCCTTCGCCGCGCCGCTCGCGACCTCCATCGCCATCGCCGCCGACTGCGCGCTCCCATCCGCGCCCACCACCGCGAGCTCCGCCGAGCGCACCTCCGCCGCCGCGCCCTCGTTCTGCGCGCGCAGCGTCGCGAAGTCGCTTTCCGATACCGTGATCGCATCGCGCCGCGTCTTGAGCTCCGCGATCCGCACCGCGAGCTTCGCCGCGTTCGAGAGCACCTGCGACTGCTCGCGCGAGAGCGTCTGCTCGCGCTCGATCTGCGCGCTCAGCCGCGTCACCTTCGCATCGAGCGGCATCAACCGGTCGATCTCCAGCCGCACGAGCTCGTGGCGCCGCGCATCGTATCCCGCCGGAATCGCCTCGAGATCGCGCACGAGCGCCGCCTCGCGCTCCTCCTTCACCGTGAGATCGCCCGAGAGCTGCGACAGCTCCTGCACCGCGAGCTGCACTTTCATCATCCGCCGCTCGAGATTCGCGACCTCCAAAAACAGCGCGCGCCGCCGCTCATCGAGCGCCTTCACATCCTCCGGCATGTCGAGCAGCTGCTCGAGCCGCCCCTTGTAATAGTTCCCATCCACGCGCACGGTCTCCATCTGCGCGTCGAGCAAATCCAGAACGCCGCGCAGCTGCACACCCAACGGTCGCGTGCACGTCGGACAGAATCCCTCCTCCCCGGCCGCCGCCAGACGTTCGCGCTGCTGCTTGAGCTCCACGTACTGCTCGCGCAGCGACTGCCGCTTGGTCTCCGCCTCCTGCCTGTCGCGCACCCACTCCGTGCGCCGCGCCTCGAGTTGCCCATCCACGAGCTCGAGCTCCTCGCGACGCTCCTCGAGCGACGCACTCACCTCGAGATCGAGCTTGGGCGCCGTCTCTACCTTCTGCCTGCGCTGCCGCAGCTTGTGCAGCTCGTCCGCGAGCGCCTGCCCCGTCTCGATCAGCGCCTGGCGCCGCCCCTCCTCGCGCGCGAGCAGCTCGAGATGCTGGAACTCCGTGTGCAGCTCGCCATACGAGTCGAGCTCGCGCATCAGCTCCGTGCGCTCCGCGCGCGCCGCTGCAATCTCCTCGAGATCCCGCGCCAGCCGCGACATGTCGCGCGTCGTCGACCGCTCCTCCTCCTCCGCCACGCGCATCTCGGAGATCAGCGTCACGAGCTGCTCGCGCTCCTGCTGCACCTGCTCCCACCTCGGCGCAATCGACTCGCGCACCGCGTGCGCCGCAGTGTGCCGCGCGCGCGCGACCTCGCTCTGCTGCCGCGCGCTCACCAGCCGCCGGTCCGCGTCCGACAGCTGCTGCTCGACGATCGCTGCATCCGGCATCCCTTGCCTGATCCCGCCGATCTGTGCGACGAGGGCGTTCTTCTTCGCGCGCTCGAGCTGCTGCGCGCTTCGGAGCCGCTCGTAGCCGAGCACGTGCGAGAGGAACTGCGCGCGCTCCGACGGCCCCATCGCCGACATCACGCTCAGCTCCTTCTGCCCCGTGAAATACGTGTTGAAGAACTCCTCGCGCGTCATCCCGAGCCGCCGCGTGAGCAGTTCCGTCACGCCGCTGATCGAGCTCGCGATCGGCGACAGTCCGCCATCGAGATAGAGCTCTGCGCTCGTGAGCCCGCGCACCACACGATAGCGATGCCCGCCAAGATCGAAGTCGAGCTCCACGCGCACCGTCGCGCGGGCGCCGGCTCTGTTGTGGCGAATCGACTCCCGCGTGCCGCGCGCCGCAGCCGTGCCGTAAATCGCCCACGCGATCGCCTCGAGGATCGTCGTCTTCCCCGACCCGTTCGCGCCGATGACACCCGTCAGCCCCGAATCGAAATCGATGCGCGTGTCGGCATGCTGCCGAAAGTTCGTGAGCGCGACGCTGTTGAGGCGCACCTACTCTCTCGGCACCGCGGCCGCAGCCGCGTCCACATCGTCCGCCTGCTTCAGATACTCGAGGCCCAGCTGCACGAGCGCCGCGCGATCGAGCTCCTCGTCGAGCGGCCGGCGCTGCAGATACGCGGTCACGGTCTCCACGAGCGTCGGGCGGCGCCCCGCATTCGCGCCAATGCCGCTCGGCCTCGTCGCGTCAGGGCGGCGCGTGTCGAGATGGAAGTGCATCGCGCGCCGCTTGAGCTCGCGCAACGCGCGCGAGTCGAGCTCGCGCACGATGTGGCGCGGCACATCGCGCACGACGAGGCGCACGATCTTCTCCTCGATCCCGCCCTCGCAGTCGTCGCACGCCGTGCGAATCGCTACGTCGAGCTCCGCCGCGGACATCCCGCGCGCCGCGATCGAGTCGAGGCTCACCAGAGCGCGGCTCGCCGCTACGTGGTGAAAGGTGTGCTTCGCCGTTTCGAGATCCCACTCGATGAATCCCTTCCCCGGCAGCCGCAGCTGCGCCTCCTGATCGAGCTCGCCCCACGGATCGGTACTCGTGTACTCGAGCGACCCGGAGTAGTACGCGTTCTTCTCGATGCGCTGGTGCACGTGGTAGTGGCCGAGCGCGATGTAGCTCCAGCGCGATGCGGCGAGTGCCGAGCGCGGGATCTCCATCGCGGCGCGATCGCCGCCGCCATGCGGCAGTACGCCCTCGACCTCGCCGTGCATCACGAGCACGTTGTGTTTCGCAGTCGGATCGGGCGAGAGATCGGGGCGCGGCCCCGTGATGTCCGGCACCGCGAGAATCGAGAGATCGCGATCCGGAAAGGCGAGCCGCTTCGGCTCGTCGACGACGACGTGGATGCCGAGCTTGCCGAAGAGCTTGAGGATGCACCCGGTCTCGGTCGCGCGCGGGCGATCGTGATTGCCGGCGACCATCACGACGATCGCGTTCGGCAGCTCGGTGGTGAGCCGCGCGAACTGCGTGAATGCGTCGATGATCGCGGGATTCATCGGGCGCACCGTGTGAAAGACATCGCCGGCGATCACGACGATGTCGGGCGCGAGCGCGATGACGCGATCGATCGCGCGACGAAACGCCTGAGCGACGTCCGCTTCGCGTTGATTGATTCCGGTTGGCGTGAGCCGATGGTACTGCCGGAAGCCCAGATGTAGGTCGGCGAGGTGTACGAGGCGCACACCGGAAATTTAGTGGTGCGGCCCTAACCCCGCTACCAGCTTGGGGATAGGCGTTGTCGCGTGGAAACGATGGTTACGGCGCGATCCGGGTTTGCATCGACTGCACGATGTGCGTCTGGACCTGCATCGTCGACACCGGCTCGATGATGCGAGTCACCATGCTCTTGATCTCGATCGAGATCTGCGACTCCACCCACCAGCCGTGCTTCCGATCCATCGTCATGTGCCCTGTCACCGTTCCGCTCGACCCCACGCGCAGCGATTCCGACACGAGCGCCGCCGCGCTGTCTCGCGAGATCGTGCCGTGGATCGACATGTAGGCGAGCTGCCCGTTCGACGACAACGAGTCCAGCCGGTAGGTCGTGCGCACCTTCGCCGAGTGCGCGGAGTCAGCCTCTTCGCTCACCGGAATGAACGCCGTGCGCTGCCACGTGGAGTGCACGGACACGAGCCGCTCCGGCAGTGTCGCCGGCATCCCCGAGTACAGCGCCTCGACCTGCGGCGTCACATCGTCGTTCGCCCCGAGCAGCTCGGCCGAGCCATCGCGCGAGATGTGAAGCTGCGCCTGGCGCCCCTGCATCGCCCGGCGAATCGTCTCCGTCGGCGCCGCCGCGCCGGTGCCATGCCCCTCCGCANNTCGCCACCGAGTCGGTGATCGCGAGCACCGTGGTGCCGTGTCCGTCGCTCGCCTGCACCATCGAGTGCGAGAGGATCATGATGTTCATGCGCGACGTCATCGTGGTGTCGACGAGATGGACGTTGCGCGTGCCGACCATCTCGACCGACTGCTCGAAGCGTGTGTACATCGTGTCGCCGACGCGCGGCTGGATGCGCAGCATGATCGGCTGCTGCGCGCGCGCGTGCGACGACGCGCCCGCGAGGAGCGCTGCAGCGACGACGAGTGCGCGAGCGAGCCGGCGCGACGCCGGCTCAGATCGCGTAGGGATCATCATCCGGGAGTGCGCGGAGCGGCGTGCGCGCCACGGCCGGAGCCGGTGCCGCCCCAACGATCTTTCTGAACTGCGCCTTGAAGTACGCACCCGCCTTCTCGGGCGCGTGGGCCAGCGTCGCGTGCAGCGCGCGCAGCACGTCCTCGTCCTCGTAAAGGCCGATCACGTCCTGCACCCACGCGAGCGTCAGCGACGGCTCGAAGCGGCGCAGCTGCCGCAGCACGCCCACGTCGAGCGGCACGTCGGCCGCCTGCGGAAAGCGCTCCATGCCATCGCGCCCGCGCATCACCGCGGGGCGCGGAAAGGAAACGAAGATCGGTTGTGTGAAGTGCGGGTGCCGAACCATCAGCTGTCCTTTCGACAACGTTGCGAGTTTCGTGCGCGTGGCAGCGCTCAGCACGGCGTAGCCGGGCGTCGCGAGCTCATCGCCATCCATGCGTCCGTACAGCGCAGTCCCCGCATTTCCCACCACACGGCGGTGAACCTGCGACCGGAATTGTTGCGCGCTGAAGAGCACGAGCCCGAGATACCGGCCACGCTCCGCAATGTCGAGCAGCATCTTCCGCACGTACGTGTCGGGTCCGTCGGCCGGCGCATACTTGTTGAGCTCGTCCACGAACACGACGACGTGCGTCACGCCGAGATCGCGGCGCTCGAGATGCTCGCGCAGCTTCGAGACGACCCGCGCGAAGATGAGATCCTGCGCATCCTCCTCCGCCAGCGCGACGTCCACTACGTACACCGCACGGTCCGTGAAGTCCCCCCACGGCAGGTCGCTCGTGTGCCCGTCGTTCGTCACGAGGCCTGCACAGCGCGTCGAGATGTTCGAGAGCCGGTTGCGCACCTTCCGGATCGTCGCCACGTGGTGCGTGCGCCAGTGCTCGTTCCCCTGATCCTCCATCCCGCTCAGCAGATCCTTGAACCACCCTTCCAGATCCGCGAACGAGCGCACGCGATGCTTCTGCTTGAGCACGCGATCCTCGAAGTCGCGGTCGAGCACGCGCTCCTTGATGAAGTCGATCAGCGCGTCCGCCTTCGCGTCGACATCATCTCGATTGAGCAGCACCTCGGCGAACTGCAGCACCTCGCGCAGCCCCCACGTAAGCGGCTGCACGTTTGCGAGCAGCTCCTCGTTCGAGCGCAGCGTGTTGAGCGAAACATTATCGGCCTTGAAGGGCGCGAAGTAGCGCACGTCGGGGAATGGCGCGCAGGGCACGCCCAGCGTCTCGTACATCGCGCGATCGCTTTCCTCGAGCTCCGCCGGCTGATCGAGGAAGCAGAGATCCGGCCCCTTCACGTTGAAGCACACGGCGGCCACCGATCCCTTGCTCTTCGGAAAGTGCGCGAACAGCGACGCCATCAGCCACTCGACCGCGCTCGTCTTTGTCGCGAGCCCCGACACGCCCGTGATGTTGAGATGCGCCGCCTCGGGGCCCACGAGAAATTCCGCGTCGAGGTAGATCGCCGAGTCCATCCCGCCGGAGCGATAGAGCCCGATCGGGATGCCAGTGTTCGCATCCTCGCGCAGGTAGCTGTCCATGCGCAGCGCGATCGCGACGTCGGCCTCCGTCGCGAGAAACACCTCGCCCATCGGCACCGGCTGCAGCGGCTCCTCCGGCACGTGGCGCAGCACCGCGGCGACGTAGAGCCGCACCTCCGCGCGCTCCGTCGGCGCGAACGCCGCCTGCCCCGGATCGCCATCGTGCCCCAGCACATCGAACAGCGGCGACGCGAGATCCGTGTAGCTGAATCCTTCCGTCACCACGCCATACACGTGCGGGATGTGCCCGTCCACCGGCTGACGTCCGTCGACGCGCACGATCGTGCCGATGCCCACTGGCGAGTCGATCGCCGTCCAGAACTGGAATTGGTGCGGCGTGTTGGGCGTGCGTTCCGTCGCGACGACGAGCCCGAGCGGTGCGGTCATGTTCCCTCGAATGCGAGCGCGCGCGGCGGCGCCGCGTGTCGATACGAAAAGTAAATGTCGGGCAATGTGCGCCACGCGGAAGCACGACGCACGAAAAAGTCGGCGCTACGAGCCGGCGCTAGTTGGTCGTTGCGCGCAGGAACTCTTCGGCGCTCCGAATGCCGTACGCCATTCGATCCCACCGTGGATCCGGCGCGGCCAGCGGCGAACACTCGGCCAGGAGCCAGCGCGAGATCTCGTCCGCGCGCGCGGTGATCGTCGGCGTGTCCGCCATGCACATCTCCACGCGCACGAGCCCCCAGAGCGCATCGCGCCCCTCGGTGCTACGCAGCCGCAGATACCAGCTCAGCACCTCGCTCCTGCCGCGCGGCGCGATGCGAATCACGCTCGATCGCTCCCCCCGCCCGAGCGCGAGCACGACGCCGAGCGCGTCGCCGTCGGCGTAGAGGGTGCGATGGCTCTTCACCACGCCAACCGCGCACGCAGACCGCGCGACCAGCTCGCTCGAGCCGATGCCGCCGTCGATCATGATCGGATCGTGTGCGCGCTCGGCGCACCACCGTTCGGCCAGCGTCAGCTCCAGCCGCTCGCGGTCGCGAGAGACGGCGAGCGTCGCGCGCTCGAGCAGGAGCGTCGGGTGTGGGGGCGGGATCGAGCCGTCGGGGGCGGGGCGCGTCGTGTCCTCGAGGTGAGCTCCGAGCGCCCCCTCGAGCTCCTCGCGTGGCGCGTAGGCAAGCGGGGCGTAGATGCGGTGCCGGACCAGCGGCGCGCCCCACGTGGTGAGCTGGCGCTCCACTCGCTGGCGCACCACGGCCCCGGAGGTGCCGTAGACGAGCGGAAGGGCCCCAATCCAGCCGAGTACCTGGCTCCGCTGGGTGCCGTCGAGAAAGGCACGAATTGCCGGTGTCGGAGCGCCCGGCACAGGGCGCGCGCGCAAAGTTGCATCCTCCGCGCCCTCCGCGTCTATCACATGCGGGAGCTCCAGTTCCCGCTCCAGGCGTTCCAGCGGCGATCCACCACCGGTTGCCGTGCGAACGTTGGGGACCAGGCGGACCAGAAGGCGTTGGGCGGCGTGCACGCTTCGGAGGGTCTCGAAGGCGCCGTTTTTCGTTTCCTCCGTGCTGCGCGCCCCATCCATCGCTAACTCTATCACTCCGCTGTGATCTCCAAACTCTTGTGCTTAGCGACCATCCTAATGGTCGCCACCGGGTGCGACAAGGCGAAGGAGTTCGTGCGCGCGGGCCAGACGTCCGGGCCGCCGCAGCTTTCGCCTGGCGAGGAGCTCGATCTCACTGGAAAGCCGGATGTGCTCTTCCAGGTGTTCGGTGAGAGCAGCGATCCACGCATGGTTCCGATCGCGGCGATCGTCGGCGGCAAGCTCAAGGCGATTCGTCTGTCTCCCTCCGGCTGGCGCAAGTTCGACGAGATGTATCAGCGCCCCGGAAAGAGCTACGCGCTCTACCAGAGCGGCATGGCCAGCGGCTCGGTGGATGTGAAGCGCGGCATGTGGTCCGACACCGCCGACGCCCTCTATGCGCTCCCCGGCTGCGCCACGCTCACGCCGATGTCGAGCGTGAAGGTCAACGGGCGCCTCGCCTCCGACTTCACCCTCGAATTCCTTGCGTCGAGTGCAAGGATGGGGAAGCCGCACGCGGGCGCGCCGATGAATCAGGACTCGGTGAATCGCATCGCGAAGTCGATTGCGCGCGACGTCGCGAAGTCGGTCGGCATCAAGGACGCGAAGCTCGACTCGCTGAGTTTCCGCGCGATGGCGTTCTACACGGGAGCGAGCGCTGCGCCGACGATCATCGCGTCGTTCATCGACCAGAGCGCTGAAAAACCGGCGTCGATCGCGACGCGCACGACGCACCTCGTCGTCTTCGCCGACAAGGATTCATCCGGGCAGTATCACGCGACCTTCTCGCACCGGATCAACGGTCCGCTCGCGGCCGCCGCCTTCCGCCGCTACTTCGACCATCTCGACATCGATGGCGATGGCATTGACGAGATCGTGCTGCAGGGATGGCAATTCGGCGGCGACACCTTCCTCTCCGTGCTCGGCTGGCGCGAGGGCAAGTGGCAGGAGATTTACCGCACGCGCGCCAACTGGTGCCTCGACGAACGGAAGCGCGAAGCCAACTAGAACGCTTCGCGTATGGACCGCGAGCCGGCGATGGCCACGTAGGGCGCAGTCACAACGTGTAACTACCACAGAAACGGACGGAGACGGACGAAAACGGATAGCTCACCGTGGCCAGAAGGAATCTCTCGCCTAACGGAGCGATCCGTTTGTTGTCCGTGCACTGGTCCGTTTTTGTGGCTTCACCAAGTGGTTAGCTGCTCGCTGCTACTGCACTTACCCGCCGTACGACTGGTACAGCTCGACCAGCCGCTCCACGCCCGTGATCACCTGCTCGCTCGGCGCCGCGTACGACAGTCGCACCCAGTCGGGGGTGAAGAACGCCGCACCGGGGACGATCGCGACGTCGTGCTTCTCGAGGAGCGCCGCGGCGAACTTCGTCCCGTCGCCGCCCCGCTCCGTCGCGACGTTCGCATACAGATAGAACGCGCCCTCGGGGTACACGAAGTTGAGCCCCGGCGCGACGCGCGCCGCCTTCACCACCGCATCGCGACGCGCCTGGAACTGCGCGACCATGTGCGTGATCGCCTTCTCCGCTTCATCGACATTCGTGAGCGCCTCGAGCGCGGCGTGCTGCGACACCGCCGCCGCATTCGACGTGGTGTGCGACTGAAAGGCGCTCATCGCCGCGCTCACCGCGCGCGGCGCGACCGTCCAGCCGATGCGCCACCCCGTCATCGCGTACGCCTTCGCGACGCCATCGATCACGATGAGGCGATCGCGGCGCGTCGACAGATCGAGCACCGATGCCGCCGGCCCATCGTACGAGATGCGTCGATAGATCTCGTCGCTCAACACCCACCAGTCGCGCTCATCCGCGAGCTCGAGAATCTCGCGCAGCTCATCCGCGCTATAGACGGCGCCCGTTGGGTTGCACGGCGAGTTGAGCATGAGCCCGCGCGTGCGCGGCGTCGACGCGGCGTCGAGAAAGGCGGCCGTTACCTTGAGCCCGTTCTCCGGATCGCCGATCACCGACACCGCCTTCGCCCTGCTGAGCGCGACCATCTCGTAGTAGCTCGTCCAGCTCGGCGTCGGGATCAACACTTCGTCGCCCTCGCCGAACAGCGTGAAGCACGCGTTGAACAGCGACTGCTTCGAGCCGTTCGACACGACGATGTCCGCCGCCATGATCTTGTCGTCGCCGCTCCACCGCGCATTGGTCTGCGCGGCAATCGCCTCGCGCAGCGGCAGAATCCCCTCGGTCGCCGTGTACTTCGTCGCGCCATTGTCGATCGCCCGCTGTCCGGCGCGCCGAATGAACTCCGGCGTATCGAAGTCAGGCTCGCCGGCGCCCAGGTCGATCACCTTGCGCCCCTGGGCCTTGAGGGCCCGCGCCCGCGCGGAGACGGCGATGGTGGCGGATTCCTTCAGGAACGCGACGTTCGCGGAGGGCGCAAACGCGCGCGGCGTCGTGGTTTCGGTCACGGCGTAGCTCTGGCGACTGGGTTAGGAGTGGTTGGCTTGGTATACTTTACCATGTCGGCGCGTTGCCGGCCATTGAAAATCGGGGGTTTGGGTGGAGCAAGACTTGGAAGCGCGGGAGCGACCTGCAGTCGCCCGCAATCAGAACGTATTGCATGTACTGCCGCATGACGCGGCTGCCGTTTCGCAGTTCATCGATCCCGCGCTCGAGCGCCTGGATCCCGAGATCGCTGAGACCCAGCTTCTCGTCCTCACCCCCGATACCGAGACCGCGGTCCTCGTCGCCGAGGCGGCGACCCGCGCGCGCACCGGAATTCCGGCGCGAGTTCTCCCCGTCACCGCGTGGCGCCGCGCAGTTCGGCTCCAGCGTCTGCGCCCCGCGACCGTCGTCGCCGGCACGCCCGCCGATATCCTCGAGCTCATTCGCGCATCCGCGATCAAGCTCGATGCCGTCAACACACTGGTGCTCGCCTGGGCCGACGTCATGAGCGACGCCGCCGGTGAGCCGCTCGAAGCGGTCATGGCCGAAATTCCGAAGGAAGCTGCGCGCGTGATCGTCGCGTCGCACATGACGCCTGCCGTCGAGGCGCTGGCCGAGCGGTACGCGCGTCGCGCGCGGCGCAGCAACGTCACGACGGTCGTCGAGGAAGAGATTGCCGTCGACCTGCGCTACGTCGCCATCGCGGCGCAGGCGCGCGCGACGGCGTTCCGTCGCCTCCTGGACGATACCGATCCGGAGCGTGCCGCGGTGTACGTCCGCTCGGACGACGCCGCCAGGGAAGTCGCCGACGTCCTCCGCGCGCTCGGCATCTCCGATGAGGAGCCGTCGATCGTGATCACGCGCGGCGAAGCGGTGGAGAACGTCTCGCTCGTCGTGCTCTACGAGCAGCCGATGTCGGCCGAGGCGCTGCAGACGCTCGCAGCATCCGGCGTGTCGGTGATCGCGCTCGCCACGGCGCGCCAGATTCCGGCGCTGCGCGTGCTTGCGGGCGGCGGTCGTGTCACACCCTTCGTGCTCTCGGGACCGGGCGCACGCGCGCGGTCGCGGGACGAGAAGGTGCGCGACGAGCTTCGCGCGGCGCTGGCGAATGGCGTCAACGCGCGCGAGCTGATCGCGCTCGAGCCGCTGCTCACCGAGTTCGACGGCGTCGAGATCGCGGCGGCAGCGCTGCGCCTGCTCGAGCGTGAGCGCGAGAAGGACAAGCCGGCGGAGAAGGCTCCGAAAACAGATCACATTCTGCCGCCGTCAGTCGAGCGCGCAGCACCTGCGGAGCGCGCCGAGCGAGCGGATCGCGAAGAGCGTCCTCGCAGTGACCGCGGAGAGAGAAGCGATCGCGGTGATCGTGGCGAGCGTCCGCCTCGTGGCGAGCGCCCCGAGCGTGACCGCGGGGCACGCCCCGATCGCGGCTCGCGCGACAGCGCTCCGCGCAGCGGTGGCTTCTCGCGCGGCGCACCATCGCGCACGCCGGAGTCGCGTGGTGCGATGAGCCGGCTCTTCGTGAACGCTGGCAAGGCAGACGGCATGACGCCGCGCGACCTGGTCGGCAGCATCGCGAACGAGTCCGGGATCAGCTCCGATCAGATCGGCAAGATCGAGCTGCGCGACACGCACTCCATCGTCGAGATCTCGACGCCGGTGGCGGAAGCGGTCGCGAACAAGATGAACGGGATCACGGTTCGTGGAAAACGGCTGACGATGCGCGTCGACAACGACAAGCCATCGAGCCGCACGGAGCGTGGTGATCGTGGCGAGCGGAGCTCGAGTCCCAGGTTCGAGCGCTCCGACCGTGGTCGCCCCGAGCGCAGCTCGTCGTCCGATCGCGGCCCGCGCAGCTATGCGCCGCGCTCCGATCGTGGCGCGCCGAGCTCGCGTGGAGAGCGGCCGTCGTCAGGGCCACGTCGTGACGCGCCGCGTCGCGATGGGCCGCCCCGGTCGCGCCGCCCTTCGTAAGCCCCTCATGGACCCGGTTTTTTTCGGGGCTCGACGGGGATGGGTCGAAGTCGTCACCGGCGTCATGTTCAGCGGGAAGAGCGAAGAGCTCATCCGCCGCGTGCGCCGGTCGATCATCGCGAAGAAGAGCGTTCAGATCTTCAAGTCGCATCTCGATGATCGGTACGGCGGCGTCTTCTCCATCTCGAGCCACGATGGGAGAATCGTCGAGGCGATTCCCGTCGACTCGTCGCTCCAGATATCGCAGAATCTCCGCGCCGACGCAGATGTCGTCGCGATTGACGAGGCGCAGTTTCTCGACGCGGGGATCATCCCCCTCGTTGGGACGCTGGCGTCGCGCGGCGTACGCGTGATCCTGGCGGGCGCGGATACGGATTTTCGCGGCGAGCCTTTCGGTCCAATGCCGCAGCTCATGGCGGTAGCCGATCTCGTCGACAAGTTGCACGCGATTTGCGTTGTGTGCGGGGGCCCGGCAAGCCGGAACCAGCGGCTGATCGATGGGCGCCCGGCACGCTACGACTCGCCAACGATCATGATCGGCGGACGCGAGTCGTACGAGGCGCGTTGCCGCCACTGTCACGAGTTGCCACGTCGTGACGAGGATCAAGTCCCCCTGCTGTGAATTGTTCTATTGCGCAGGGAGGCGGTATC
>PLMM01000385.1 GCA_003142495.1 Gemmatimonadota bacterium
CCAACTGAGCTATTCCCGCGTCATCCTTGGCCGATCAGGTGGAGGCGAGGGGAATCGAACCCCTGACCTCTTGAATGCCATTCAAGCGCTCTCCCAACTGAGCTACGCCCCCTGAAATCTCCCCGCGAAAACGCTCGCGGGGAGCCCCCAATCTTAGTCGTACACGTCCGGTCAGTCAAGCAAAAGTGAGGCTGGTGCGACGTGTGCCCCCTACTGCGACGCCGCCTTTTTCCGCCCACCCGCCGCGCGTTTCGTCCACACGAGAATCGTTCCGCACGACGCGTGCTGCCCCTGGTACTGCACGGGCACCTCGCTCGCGCTCTTGTAGATCTCGATCCCCTCGATGTCGTCCGGGCGTAGCATCTGGTCGAGGCTATTGTCCGAGTTGTCGAAGGGCGAGCCATCCAGGTACCACTGCATCGGACAGCTCATGTTGCCGGCGCGCGAAGACTGCACCGTGTAGTTGTTTCCGTCGAAGGCGACGTTGAGTCCCGGAATCGTGCGGAACAGATCCGTCGTCAGAATCGACTGACGTTTCTCGATGTCGTCGCGCGTCAGGAAGTTGCCCATCCCACGCTTCGCGCGCTCATCGAAACCCGGGATCGAGCTCGCCGCCTTCGCTTCGACCGTCACCGCACCCAGTACGGTGGCGCGCGTGTCGAGCACCGCGGCGAGCTTGCTCTCGCGCGTCGGCGAAAGGTCGACCGTGTAGCGCTTGAGCGCGAACGAGATCTGCCGCACCTCCACCGTCTGCGTCCCCGACGGCAGACCGGTGAGCCGAAAGACGCCGCGCGAATCGGCCTTCGCACCGATCGCCGTGCCGACGAGATACACGTTTGCGCCCTCGAGTGGCTTCCCTTCCGGTCCGAGCACGGTGCCGGTGAGCTGCGCGGTACCGAGCGGCTTCGGCGCCAACGGGGGCCCGCTCGCCGCGCCCGGCGCCGGCGTCGGCACCGGCGCCGCCGCCACCACTCGCTCGCCCACGAGAAAGTCCCGCTGCAGCACGCCACCCGGCGGCATGTTCACGTCGATCCAGCCACTCGCCTTCGTACCGAGCCGCGCCTGCGCGCGCAGCGCGACGCCATTCGGAATTCCGCAGACGCGATAGCTCCCGTGCTCGTTCACCGTCGTGTGCACTGCCTTCGGCAGCTTCGAGAGCGACGATGTTCCGATGCTCATCTCCGTCCACATCACGACCACGAGCGCACCAGCCAGCGGTTGATCCGTGTCGGCATTCCGCACGACGCCCATCATCAGTGCGCGCCCCTCGGTCGCGCTGTCGCGACAGATCACGCGCAGCACCGTGCGCATCGACGGCGTGCCGAGATCGAGCAGCGCCGACTCGCCGTGGCGAAGTACGATCTTCCGCGCGGGCGGCGCTATCCCGAGCGAGTCCATACTTGGCATGAAGAAGCCGACGACCACCGTCCCTTCCGGCAGGCTGTCCACCGAGAACTTGTACATCCCATTCACATCGGTGACGGCCTGATGCGTCGTCCCCGCAATCACGACGGTCGCGCCATGCACCGGCTCATCGTGCAGGCTGTCGTAGACCTGCCCCGACAGCGTCGCATGTCCCTCGGCCACCACCGCGCGGCGCGGCACCTCGATCGGTCGCGTCGGCGGCGTCGTGTCCGTCGTCGGCTTCCCGATGCGATGGATGATCTGTGCGCGCAGCGGTGCGGCGGCGGCGACGGAGATGAGGAGCGCGAGAGAGGCGAGTCGGCGCATGCGTGTTGGTATGGGAAAAGTCTCGCGACGAGCGTGTCGTCGCGAGTCGTCTATCAAACGAAAGGCATGTCGCCAACGTTGTCGAGGGGCTCGAGCGCCTGCGCCTCAACCGCCTTCCTACCCGTCGCCACCACAATCGTTCGAGGAGCCACGACCTCGGTCGTTGCCCCTCGATGCCCATTGCGGCAGATTTCCGAATGATCAAGCTCGAGGACGTCTACAAATCCTTCGGTGACAAGAAAGTCCTGCAGGGATTTTCGCTGGACGTCATGGAAGGGGAGACGATGGTCGTCATCGGCTACTCCGGATCGGGCAAGTCCGTAGCCATCAAGCACATCGTCGGCCTTCTCATGCCGGACTCCGGCACGGTCATCGTCGATGGGAAGGACGTCCCCAACCTTCCGCGCCGTGAGCTGTACGCGCTTCGCGCCAAGATCGGCTACGTTTTCCAGTTCGCCGCGCTCTTCGACTCGATGAGCATCGGCGACAATGTCGCGATGGGGCTGCGCAAGCTCGATATGAAGCCAGACGAGATCCGCGAGCGCGTGAGCGAGGCACTGCGCCTCGTCGATCTCCCGGACACCGAGACGCGATTTCCGGCCGAGCTCTCGGGCGGCATGCGCAAGCGCGTGGGGATCGCGCGCGCGATCGCGCTGCGCCCCAAGTACATCCTCTACGACGAGCCGACCACCGGCCTCGACCCGGTCACCAGCGCCGTCATCGACGAGCTCATGATCCGCATGCGCAAACAGCTCGCCGTCACGAGCGTCGTCATCACGCACGACATGCGGAGCGCGTACACGATCGGCTCGCGGATCGCGATGCTGTACGATGGGCGCGTGCGGCAGGTCGGCACCGTCGATGAGATCAGGAACACGAAGGATCCGGTGGTTCGCCAGTTCATCGAAGGACGTGCGACGCTGAACGAGGTCGAGATGACCGGCGTCCCCGCTTCCGCGCGCGCCTGAGTCGTGACGCGCACGCGCGCCAGCCGCGAAGTCTCGGCCGGAGGCGTGGTCTATCGCGTCGAGGACGGCCGCGCGCTCTTCCTGCTCATTCGCGACAGCTACCGCAACTGGGGCTTCCCGAAGGGGCATCTCGAGCCGAGCGAGCTTCCCGAGGCCGCGGCTCTGCGCGAGGTCTCCGAGGAGACGGGGCTGACTGATCTCGTCGTGCGCGGCGAGCTCGCGACCATCGACTGGCACTTTCGCTTCCGCGGAAAGTTGATCCACAAGATCTGCCACTTCTTTCTGATGGAATCCGAGAACGCCGCGACGAGCCCGCAGCGCGAGGAGGGAATCACCGCCTGCAAATGGGTGCCGATCGACGAGGCGCTCGCGCTCATCTCGTACGCGAACGCGCGCGAGGTGCTGCAGCGCGCGGCGGAGACCGTCGGCGGCGCCCCAGCGGCGCACTGATGCCGCCTCGCGCTGCCCAGGTGCGAGGGCGCGACTCTGCGCCCCAGGTGATCGTCGTGGCGTACGCCCCCCGCGAGCACACCCGCGCTCGCATTCGCGCATCGCTCGTCCGCATCCACCGCCGCGGCCTGCTCGCGCGCACGGAGAAGGCTTTCACGAACGCATTTCGAACGCATTTTGTGAATACGGCGCTCGTCGAGCTCGCGGCCGACGGTGACGGGCACGGCCCCGCGGAGCTCGCGCGCGAATATCCGAGCGTTCCCTTCATCGCGCTCACGCCCTTCCGCCCCGTCGATGCGCCGGCGATCGCGCGCTGCGCCGAGCTCGACTTCGCCGACGTGCTCGCGGACGGCACCGACGACGGGCTCCTCACCCACGCCCTGCTCGCGCACGGCTTCTCCTCGCGCTTCGCCGCAGCGCTGCACGCGCCGCCCACACTGCTCGCGCTCTCGTCGCCGCTGCAGCTCGCTGCGTGGCGCACCGCCGTCGCCCACGCCGGTCGCCCGGTTGCCACCGCCGAGATCGCGCGCACGCTCGGCGTCACACGGGAGCACCTGAGCCGCAGCTTCTCGGCCGGCGGCGCCCCGACGCTCAAGCGCGTCGTCGACCTCGTGCGGCTCCTCGCCGCCGGCGAGCTCGCGAAGAACCCGGGCTACGATCTCACGGCCGTGGCGAGGCTCGTGGGCTTCACGTCGAGCGCCAAGCTCTCAGCTACCGTCAAGCGCCTCGTCCGTGCCCAGGCCAGCGCGCTCTCCGCCCTCCGCGCCACGGACCTGATCGAGCGATTCCTCCGCGGCTAGCGCGAGGCGCGCGATGCCGCGATATATGGATAGCTGGAGTCTTGCCCGATCAGCTAGCTTGTGATAAATTTCACAAGCTAGCTACGAATATCTTCGCGACCCCATAGCCCGCTGCCGACATGGCCTCCGAAACCACGCTCCGCCCCGCCGAAATCAAGGACATTCTCCTCCGCGAGATCGAAGCGGCGGACCTCCACGAACTCGACGTCGAGGATGTCGGAACGCTCCTCGAGGTAAAGGACGGAATCGCCCGCATTTACGGGCTCCTCAAGGCGATGTCGGGCGAAATGCTCGAGGTCACCTCGGCCGAGTCGGGCGAGAAGATCACCGCCCTCGCGCTGAACCTCGAAGAGGACAACATCGGCGCCGTCATTCTCGGCGATTGGCTCAAGCTCAAGGAAGGAGACGAAGTTCGCCGCACGCGCCGCGTGCTCGAAGTGCCGGTTGGCCCCGAGATGCTCGGCCGCGTCGTCGACGCGCTGGGCAACCCGATCGACGGCCTTGGCCCGATCACGGCGAAGCTCTCGCGTAAGGTCGAGTCGGAGGCGCCCGGCATCATCGTGCGCCAGCCCGTGAAAGAGCCGCTGCAGACGGGGCTCAAGGCGATCGACGCCATGATCCCGATCGGACGCGGACAGCGCGAGCTCATCATCGGCGATCGCGGCATCGGCAAGACGGCAATCGCGATCGACACGATCATCAATCAGAAGGGCACCGGCGTTCTCTGCGTCTACGTCGCGATCGGCCAGAAGAAGTCGACGGTCGCGTCTACTGTCGAGAAGCTCCGCGCGACCGGCGCGCTCGAGTACACGATCGTCGTCGTCGCCGCTGCGTCGGATCCTGCGCCGATGCAGTACATCGCGCCGTACTCCGGATGCGCGATGGCCGAGTACTTCATGTATCACGAGGGGAAGGCGACGCTCTGCGTGTACGACGATCTGTCGAAGCAGGCCGCGGCGTACCGCTCGATCTCGCTGGTGCTCCGCCGCCCGCCGGGCCGCGAGGCGTATCCCGGCGACGTCTTCTATCTCCACTCCCGCCTGCTCGAGCGCGCTGCGAAGCTCAGCGAAGATCCGTCGGTCGTGGATGGCAAGACGATCCTCAAGGCGGGTGGCTCGCTCACCGCACTCCCGATCATCGAGACGCAGGCCGGTGACGTGTCGGCGTACATCCCGACGAACGTCATCTCGATCACCGACGGGCAGATCTTCCTCGAGGCCGATCTGTTCAACGCCGGTACGCGCCCTGCGATCAACGCCGGTATCTCCGTGTCGCGCGTTGGTGGCGCGGCGCAGATCAAGGCCATGCGCTCCGTCGCCGGCCGTCTCCGCCTCGATCTCGCGCAGTATCGCGAGCTCGAAGCGTTCGCGGCGTTCGCGTCTGATCTCGACAAGACCACCAAGGCACAGCTCGAGCGCGGCGCGCGCACGGTCGAAGTGCTCAAGCAGCCGCAGTACGAGCCGATGCCCGTCGAGCAGCAGGTCATGATCATCTACGCGGTGTCGAACGGCATGCTCGACGACATCGCAGTGGCGCGCCTGCGCGTGTGGGAGAAGGAGTTCCTCGCCTTCATGGCGAAGAGCTATCCGCAGGTCGGCCTCGGGATACGCGACCAGAAAGTGCTGACGAAGGAAGTCGAAGAGGCGCTCAAGGCGGGCATCGCAGCGTTCAAGGCGACGCCGGCCGGCGCGCCGACGCCCGCTGCCGTCGACGCGAAGAAGTAACTCGCACTCTACGAGCTGACTCATGGCGCAGGGACGCGAGCTCAAGGGACGGATCAAGTCCATCGAAGGGACGCGCAAGATCACGCGCTCCATGGAGATGGTCGCGACTTCCAAGCTCAAGCGCGCGCAGGATCGAGTCATCGCCGCGCGCCCGTACGCGAAGGCGCTCGAGGCGGTGATCGCCGATCTCTACTCACCGGAGCTCGCGGAGCGCTTTCCGCTGCTGCGGCAACCGGAGAGCGGCGCGCAAAAGGACATCCCGACGTCGGGCCGCCGCGCCGCCGTCATTCTGCTCACGTCGAATCAGGGACTCGCGGGCGCGTTCAACGCGAATCTCATTCGCGAGGCGCGCAACCTGCTCGCGCGCCTCACCGCTGGTGGCGTGCAGAGCGAGATCCACGTCGTCGGCCGCAAGGGCGTCGGCTTCTTCCGCTACGTCGGCACGCCGATCGCGACGTCGCGCGTCGACATCGGCGACAAGCCGCTCGCGGAGCACGGCCCGCAGCTCGTCGACGCGCTCATGCACGACTTCATCGACAAGAAACTCGACGCGGTCTACGTCGTGTACGCGAAGTACAACTCGCCGCTCTCGACGCCGCCCGTAGCCGAGCGCGTGCTCCCGGTAACGCCGCCCGTGCGCAAGGGACCGGCGCGCGACTATCTGCTCTTCCCGAACGCCGAGGAAATCCTCTCGGCGCTCCTTCCGCTCTACGTGCGCAATGCGATTTATCGCGCGCTCGTCGAGACGGTCGCTGGGGAGCAGGGCGCGCGCAGAACGGCGATGAAGGCCGCGACGGACAACGCTGGCGACATTCTCAACGATCTGCGTCGCACGTACAACCGCGCGCGCCAGGCGCAGATCACGCAGGAGATCGCCGAGATCGTCGGCGGTGCGGAAGCACTGAGCGGTTGACCCGTCTTTTACGCAGCACGCTGAAAAGGCCGAGGCGCGTGCTTCGGTTTGACCTCTTGGAAATCAATCATGGCTGACCACAATATCGGAAAGGTCGTGCAGGTCATCGGTCCCGTGCTCGACGTCGAGTTCGAGAGCGAGAATCTGCCGGAGATCTTCAACGAGATCACGATCGACCAGCTCGCCGAGGGCGGCACGCAGGTGAAGCTCGCTGCAGAAGTGCAGCAGCACATCGGCCGCAATCAGGTGCGTGCGGTCGCGATGTCGACGACCGACGGTGTCGAGCGCGGCATGCGCGTCACCGACACGGGGTCGCCGATCACCGTACCCGTTGGCCTTCCCGCGCTCGGCCGCATCTTGAACGTGCTCGGTGAGCCCGTCGACAACGGCGCGCCGATTCCAAAGGACGCGCTACGCTGGCCGATCCACCGTCCGAGCCCGGACTTCGTCGATCTCGAGCCGAAGACGGAGATCTTCGAGACGGGGATCAAGGTCATCGATCTCGTCGCCCCGTTCGTGAAGGGCGGAAAGATCGGTCTCTTCGGCGGCGCCGGCGTCGGCAAGACGGTCATTATTCAGGAGCTGATCAACAACGTGCAGAAGGGGCACGGCGGCCGGTCGGTGTTCTGCGGCGTGGGCGAGCGCACGCGCGAAGGAAACGATCTGTATCTCGAGTTCAAGGAAGCTGGAATTCTCGATTCCGTCGCGCTCGTGTACGGTCAGATGAACGAGCCGCCGGGTGCGCGCCTGCGCGTCGGCCTTTCGGGGCTCACGATCGCCGAGTACTTTCGCGACGTCGAGCACCAGGACGTGCTCCTGTTCATCGACAACATCTTCCGTTTCACGCAGGCCGGCTCCGAAGTGTCCGCGCTCCTCGGCCGCATGCCGAGCGCCGTTGGGTACCAGCCGACGCTCGCGACGGAGATGGGCGATCTGCAGGAGCGCATCACGTCGACGAAGAACGGCTCGATCACGTCGGTGCAGGCGATCTACGTTCCTGCAGACGACATCACCGATCCCGCACCCGCCGCCGCGTTCGCGCATCTCGACGCGACGGTCGTGCTCAATCGCGCGCTCACGGAAATCGGCATCTATCCCGCCGTCGATCCGCTGAACTCGGGCTCGCGCATTCTGGCCGCGCAGTACATCGGCGATCGCCACTACGCCGCGGCGTCGGGCGTCCAGCGCATTCTCCAGCGCTACAAGGAGCTGCAGGACATCATCGCGATCCTCGGCATGGACGAGCTGGGCGAGGATGACAAGCGCATCGTCGGACGCGCCCGTCGTGTGCAGCGCTTCCTGTCACAGCCGTTCGCGGTCGCCGAGCAGTTCACGGGTATTCCCGGCAAGTACGTCAAGCTCGAGGATACGGTCGAGTCGTTCGAGCGTGTCGTCGCGGGCGAGTTCGATGAGCTCCCCGAGCAGGCGTTCTACATGGTTGGCTCGATCGACGAAGCCGTCGAGAAAGCCAAGACGCTGAAGAGCTGATTCGTGCTCAAAGTCTCTGTCATCTCGCCGGAGAAGGTGCTGTACGAGGGCGACGCGACCTCCGTGGTCGCGCCCGCCTTCGACGGCGAGCTCGGCATCCTCACGGGCCATGCGCCGATGATCACGGCGCTCGGCACCGGCACGCTGCGCGTGGAAGGCGGGGCGGGGAATCAGCGCTTCGCGGTGGAGGGCGGCTTTCTGCAGGTGGTGGATGATCAGGTGCGCGTGGTCACAGAACGGGCGAAAGCCGTCTAGTTGTGCACGCACATTGCATTAGGGAAACGCGGGCCTGAGCTGTTGGGCCCGCGTTTTTTTTGGAGGCTCATCGTGCCGCTCGGGCGTTCGTTCCCGCTTCTCGGAATCGTGGTCGCATCGTCGCTTGCGCTTGCACTTCCTGCGCGCACGCAGATGCTGGGCGCGCCGGTGTTGCAGAATGCATTCACCAATCGAGGCTTCACGGTTGGTGCGGACTTCGGCGCCGGCAAGGATGTGACGTCGTTCGGCGGCGCGGTCGCATGGTCGCCAACGAGCGGGGTCTTTCAACTGTCCGGCGGCGTAGCCTATCTCGACAGCAAGAATGCATCGGCAACCGCGACGTACGGTGCACGGTTGATGGTACCCGTGCTCAACCGAACATCCGCATTCGGTGTAGCACCATTCGTCGGCATGGGCGGCGCGAACTTCAGCGGCGTCAACGATTGGCAGATCCCGCTCGGAATCTCCGCGGGGTATCGACGCGCGATCGGCACGAATGGGCGTGGCATTTCGGCCTATGTTTCGCCATTCTATACGTGGGCACGCGTGCGTGAAGGTGGACAAACGGAAACGCACGGATTGCTTCGTGTGTCCGTCGGAGTCGACGCTGTGGTGCTTCCACGTGTTGGAGTCACCGTCGGCTACGAGGCGGGGCAGAACGCCAGCGATGGCGAGGCCGGCGCGACCGGCGGCATCTTCGGAATTGGCGTGTCTTACTCGCTGTACAAGCCGGGAAGTGGTAGGGCAAAGAAGCCCGCTGCCGCACCACGTGACACATCCGCTGCAAAACCATAGAACGTATCACTCATAGAATTCGAGGGAGATCAATGCATACACGCTTCTCGTTTGCGAAGACGTTCGCCGTTGCCTGCGCGGCCATTGTTCTCGGCGCCAGCGCGGCATCGGCGCAGGCTTGGCACTATCCCACGCTGCAGGTGCCGACGATCTCGTCGCGCGACTTCAGCGTTCTCGTCGCCGGCGGCGGCGACTACGGCACGAGCTTCGTCGGCCAGTGGCGCGAGGGGATTGCTCCGGATGTCATGGTGAACTTCGATGTCGGTCTCGCGACGCCGGGCAACACGACGCTCTTTCTCGCGGGCGCCGGTCTCGGCTACACGCTCATGAAGTCGACGCAGGAAGTTCCGATCGACCTCATGCTCACCGGCGGCCTGTACGGCGCGTTCGGCAACGGAAGCCTGATTCGCATTCCGGTTGGCGTCGTGGCGGGGCACTACTTCCCGCTCTCGGGCGGCCTCGCGGTCACGCCGTTCGTCTCGCCCCGCCTCTCCATCGATGTGTGCGCGAGCGATTGCAACGGTGAGGGCACCAATCTGAAGCTGAACTTCGACATTGGCGCTCGCCTCGATGTGACGAAGACCATTGGCGTCACCGCGGCGCTCACGGTCGGCGGCCTCGGCGGCGGACCGAGCCAGACGGCGTTCGGCGTCGGCCTCGTGTATCGCCCGAACATGGCCCCGCGCCACTAGCTTGCCGGATATGCACGGCCGCGCTGCGGCCGTGCATATCCGGTGGGCACTTTTGCTCGCCACACGCCTGGTCAGGAGCGATCATCTCCACGTCTTCCGCGCAAGCGATCCTGGTCGTCGACGACAACGATGACAACGCGGAGATCGTTCGCGCGCTCCTCGAATCGCGTGGCTTCCCCGTCATCGTCGCGCACGATGGCGACGAGGCGCTCGCGCTTTTCGACTCCGCGCGCCCCCCGCTGGTGCTGCTCGATGTGCTGATGCCGGGGCGCAGCGGTTGGGAAGTTTGCCGGCTCATGCGCCAACATCCCGAGCACGGGCGCTCCGTTCGCATCATCATGCTGACGGCGCTCGTGGACTGGAACGACAAGCAGTCGGCAATTCAGACGGGAGCCGACGACTACATCACGAAGCCGCTCGATCTCGCGGACCTCGAGCTGAGAGTCCGGCGCAATCTCGCCCTCGTGACTCCGACCGCATGACGCCCGCCCCGCGCGCCTTTCTGCTCTCCGACAGCGCCGACGGGGCGCTCGCCGAGGCGGCGGAAGTGCTGCAGCTCGATCTCATCTCGGTGCACCCCGCCGCGCAGCTCCCCGCGGTGATCGACACGCACGCCTCCGCGCGCGCGATCGTCGTCACCACCGACGATCCGTCGCTGCTGCGCACGATCGTCGAGCACGCGGGCGCGCGGCGCATCCCCGTGATCCTCGCGGGGGAGAACGACGTCGCGTACCGGCGCGCGATCGAGTTCCGGATCGACGAATGGTATCTCGCGCCGGCGACGCCGGTCGAGATCGCGTGGCGCATCCGCGCGGCGATCGCACGCGTCGCCGCGCAAGGGATGGCGCTCTCGCAGCGCATCGACAACGTCGAGTACGAGGAGATGCTCTACGATCCGCTCACCGGGATGCCGACGCTTCCCGTGATGCTCGAGCGCACGCGCGGGATGATCAAGGATCGCGGCGAGGTGATCGTCTACTACCTGAACTTCGTGCGCTACTCGAAGATCGAGGAGATCTACGGCTGGGAGAAGCTCGATCAGGTGCTCGAGACCACCTCCGCTGCCGTGCGCGAGTTCCTCGAGTCCCGCTCCATGGGCACGACGCGCATGATGGTCGGCTTCGCGAACGACGACGATTTCATCTTCCTGCAGATCCCAGACAAGGGGAAAGCCGTTCCCACCGACGTGCAGATCACCGAGACCGGGCGGCAGCTGCAGCTCTTCGTCGGCAACAGGCTCGACGAGGTGCACGGCGAAGATGTGTCGTCGCTCTTCGACATCTACATCGGCTCGTCGCACGTCTACTACACGCCGAAGATCCGTTTCGAGCGGCTGATCTATCGCGGCGTGCGTGAGGCGGCGAACGCCGCGCGCAGCGTCGAGCAGCGCGAGCGCGTGCGTCGCACCGCCGCGCTCAAGGGCGTGCTGCATTCGGGCCAGGTCTACGTCGACTTCCATCCGATCGTGCTCGCGGAGACCGGCGAGATCTTCGGCTATGAGGCGCTCGCGCGCGGCGTGCCGCGCGTGCTCAGGAGCCCCGAGGTGATGTTCGAGGTCGCGGCGGAAGCGGATCTCGTGTGGGAGCTCAGCCGCCTCTGTCGCGCGCGGGCACTCGCCGGCGCGAAGGATCTGTTGCGCGGCGAGCAGCTCCTCTTCGTCAATGTCGATCCGCACGACTTCGCCGATCCCGGCTTCGGTGTGCTCGACTCGATCGATCCGCGGCGCATCGTCCTCGAGATCACCGAGCGCACCGCGATCAAGGACTATCCGAAGTTTCGCGAGCGCCTGCGCTCCTTCCGCGAGCGCGGCTTCCGCTTTGCGGTGGACGACGCAGGCAGCGGCTACGCGGGACTCGGCTCGATCGCCAATCTCGAGCCCGACTTCATCAAGCTCGATATTTCACTCATCAACTCGATCGACACGAACTTCATCAAGCAGAATCTCGTCGAGACGATGGTCGGCTTCGCGAGGGAGCAGGGCGCGATGGTGATCGCCGAAGGGATCGAGCGCGCCGAGGAGCTGGAGACGGTGAAGCGACTCGGCGTTCCGCTCGTGCAGGGCTTCCTCCTCCACAAGCCGGAGCGCGCAGGCGTGCACGCGAGCGCGCACGCGGCGGGGGATTAGCGTGGGAGATCGGGTGGGGAGCGAACAGTACCGCTTTGAACTACCACCAAAGACGGATGTGACGGACAACTAACGGATCGCTCCGACAGGCGAGAAAATTCGTCGCCCATCAAGAAGCAATCCGTTTTCTTGTCCGTCCATTCCGTCTTTTGTGGTAGTTCATCTTAGTCGCAGTTTCTCTGCCCTCAACGATCACCCCTCCAATAGCCCCGTCACCAGCGCAGCCGATCTCGTCGCCGCGCCGCGTCCCTTCTCCACGATCTCCTTCGCCCGCGCGCCCTCAGCGCCGCGAGTATCCGGCCGCGTGAGCAGCGCCTCGAGGCGGGCGGTGATTGCCGAGCCGTCGGTGACCGAGGCGCCGGCATCGTTCGCGATGAGCGTCAGAGCGTCGCGGCTCTTCTCGTGGCGCGGGCCGAAGAGCACCGGCACCCCGAACGCCGCCGGCTCGAGCACGGAGTGCAGCCCCGCGCCGTGAAATCCTCCGTACACATACGCGACGTCGGCAAGCGCGTAGAGGTCGCCGAGCATCCCGACGCCGTCAACCAGCACGACGTCCGCATCCGCCTTCCAGCGCGGAGTGGAGAGCGCGCTCGTGCGCGCGAGCGTGAGCTTGTGCGCGGCCGCCCAGCGCTCGACGTGCGCGAGATGCGCGTGCGTCGGCTCGTGCGGCGCGATGATGAGGCGCGCCTCGGGAACCTGGCTGCGCATGGCGATCCATGCGGGGAGCAGCTCGCGCTCGTCCGCAGGCCAGGTGGATCCGGCGACGAGCGTCGGGCGATCGCTGCGCAGCGGCGCGAGCAGCGCGTCGCGCGCGGGGGTGCTCTGGGCGCGCGACCACACCTGATCGAAGCGCGTGTCGCCCGTTACCGAGATCGCCTTCTCGCGCACGCCGAGCTTCATGAGCCGTATGGCGTCGGCTTCATCGACGGCGCCCACCGCGTCCAAGGCATCGTAGGCCGCGCGCGTGAAGGCGCTCGAAACCCAGGAGTTGCGCCTAGACCCCTCGGTGAGCGTCGCGCTCAGCAGCGCGGTGCGCACGCCACGCGCGCGCGCCGCGGCGACGAGCGCCGGGGCGCCGAGGTCCGACAGGGGGCTCACGCCGGGAGTCCCCGCGAGCGCTGCCCGAAGCGCAGCTCGAAGGGCATCGATGGCCTGGTCCGTGAAGGAACGGAGGTCGCGCCCGCGGTCCTCCAGCGCATCGAGGAGCGCGATCCCGGCCACGGGTTCGCCGGTCGCGAGCGCGGTGACGAACCGCGCGACTGAATCCCCGTCCGCGAGCCCGAGCAGGTCGCGCACGGCGTCGGCAGTGAGCACGTCGCCACCACCGGAGAGCAGCTGGTCGAGGATCGACTCTGCGTCGCGCATCCCGCCGTCCGCCAGGTGGGCGACCAGCGCGACGGCCTGGGGCTCGGCGGCGCGTCCATCCGCGTCGAGGATCCGGCGCAGCTTGCCCTCGATGAGGACCGGCGGCAGAGGCCGGAAGTCGAAGCGCTGGACGCGCGAGAGGACGGCGGGGCGGATCTGGCCGGGGTCCGTGGTGCAGAAGATGAAGAGAACGTGCGGCGGGGGCTCTTCGAGCGTCTTGAGGAGGACGTCCCAGCCCTGCGTGATGCGCTGGACCTCGTCGATGATGAAGACCTTCGTCGGCAGGTCCGCGGGCGCGGTGTAGATGCGCGGCAGCAGCTCGCGGATGTCGTCCACGCGATTGTTCGACGCGGCATCGAGCTCGACGACGTCGAGCGCCCGGCCTTCGCGGATCGCGTCGCACGAGGGGCAGGCGTCGCACGGCTCGCCGTCCGCGACGTTCGGGCAGTTGATCGCCTTGGCGAGGATCCGCGC
>PLMM01000254.1 GCA_003142495.1 Gemmatimonadota bacterium
GTCCGCCCTTACGCGCTGCTTTGCGCGTACCTTTCTTGCGTCCGCCCTTTTTGCGTCCGCCCTTGCGCGCGGCTTTTTTGCGCCCGCCGCTCTTCCGTGCGGCTTTTTTGCGGCCGCCCTTGCGGGCAGCTTTCTTGCGTCCACCGGCCTTGCGTTTTTTGGCTTTGCGGCGCCCGCCGCGGGCCGGTTTCGACGGCTCTTCACCCATTATTCCGCCGTCTTGCATGAGATCGGAATCCATTCATTCCTCCCTAATTTGTCTTCGCGCTTTTTGTGCGCTCGTGCTGCATCCNNCCGGGGCGGTATACTAAGGCCCGTGAAAAAGCCCTTGATTATCGTGGAGTCGCCCACCAAAGCGCGCACGATCAAGAAGTTTCTTCCGGCCCGCTACATAGTGAAGGCTTCGGTGGGCCATGTCCGCGATTTGCCCAAGAGCACGCTGGGCGTCGACGTCGAGCACGGCTTCGCGCCCAAGTACGTTCCCGTTCCCGGCAAGGAGAAAACGCTCGCCGAGCTGCGCGGAGCGGCGCGCGTTGCGTCGCACGTCTACATCGCGACCGATCCTGATCGCGAGGGCGAGGCGATCGCGTGGCACGTTGCCGAAACGATCAAGCAGAAGGGCGCGCCCGCTCCCGAGCGCGTGCTCTTCCACGAGATCACGAGCGACGCGGTGCACGCGGCGATCGCGAACGCCGGCGTCATCGACGAGAAGAAGGTGCACGCGCAGCAGGCGCGTCGCGTGCTCGATCGTCTCGTCGGCTACAAGGCGAGTCCGTTGCTCTGGAAAACGGTTCGTAAGGGACTCTCCGCGGGCCGCGTGCAGACGGTCGCGCTGCGTTTGATCGTCGAGCGCGAGCGCGAGATCCGCGCGTTCAAGCCGGTTGAGTACTGGTCGATCGAGGCGCTGCTCGAGAAGGAAGGGCAGAAGTTCATCGCGCGCCTGCATCAGGTGAACGGCAAGAAAGCCGAGCTCTCGAACGAGCGCGACACGATGGACATCGTGAACGCGGTGAAGTCGCGCGACGCGTTTCAGGTCACCGACCTTCGCCGCCGCGAGCGCCGGAAGAATCCGCAGGCGCCGTTCACCACGAGTACGCTGCAGCAGGAAGGCGCGAAGAAGCTGAGCTTCGGCAGTAAGAAAACGATGCGCGTCGCGCAGGGGCTGTACGAAGGAGTCGAGCTCGGTGCCGAGGGCGCGGTGGGACTCATCACGTACATGCGTACGGACTCCACGCGCATCTCCGAGCTCGCCGCGCAGCAGGCGCGCGACTATCTGACGTCGCTCTTCGGCGCGCAGTTCCTCGCCAAGGGCGCGCAGCTCTACGGCAAGTCGGGGCAGGCGAACACGCAGGACGCGCACGAAGCGGTGCGTCCCACGGATCCAACGCGCCGTCCCGAGCACGTCAAGAAATTCCTGACGCCCGAGCAGTACAAGCTCTATGAGCTGATCTGGAAGCGCTTCATGGCGTCGCAGATGGCGCCGGCGGTCTTCGACACGACCACGGTCGACTTCCTCATCGACGGTCACGAGGGCCGACAGGCCCTCGAGGGTAAGGTAGGGAAGGCGTCGAATTTGGAGCCGCGCGCATATCTCTTCCGCTCCACGGGCAGCATCGTGAAGTTCGAGGGCTTTCTCACGCTCTATCGTGAGGCGCACGAAGAGGGCGAAGGTCGCGCGCTCGAGGACGAGCAGGCGCTACCCGAGGTCGCGCTCAACGAGCGCATCCCCGTGAAGGAGATCGTTCCGAAGCAGCACTTCACCGAGCCGCCCGGCCGATTCAGCGAAGCGAGCCTCGTGAAGGAGCTCGAGCGGTTGGGCATAGGTAGACCTTCTACCTATGCATCGATCATCTCGGTGCTCGCCGACCGGCACTACGTGCTCCTCGAGCAGCGCCGCTTCACGCCCACGCCGCTCGGCGAGACCGTCGCCAAGATCATGGTCATGCAGTTCCCCGACATCTTCAACGTGGAGTTCACGTCCGGAATGGAAGGGGAGCTCGACAAGGTCGAAGCGGGAACCACCAGCTGGCAGGACGTCCTCGGTGAGTTCTGGGGTCCATTCGAGCTCGCGCTCGACTCGGCGAACGTCGAAGAGCTGATCGGTCACGCGCACGATCTCTCGATGCTCGCCACCGAGCGCTGCCCAACGGACGGCGGCGCGCTGATAGCGAAGGGCGGAATCTTCGGCCCGTATCTCTCGTGCGAGAATCGCCCCGCGTGCACCTACACGCGTCCGCTCGGTCGCGACCGCAAGCCGGCCGTGATGACGGATCAGATCTGTCACGAGTGCGGAAAGTTCATGGTGATTCGCCAAGGGCGCTCGGGCGAATTCCTCGGCTGCAGCGGCTTCCCGAAGTGCCGCGGCACGCGTGCGCTGCCAACCGGCATCAAGTGCCCGAAGGACGGCGGCGACATCATCCAGCTTCGCTCGAAGCGCGGCGGCCGCGCGTTCTTCGGCTGCGCGAATCATCCGAACTGCGACTTCATCGCGTGGAACAAGCCGATTCTCGAGGAGTGTCCGGACTGTCACTTCATGGGCGCGGAGATGAAGTCGACGAAGGCGCGCGGCGATTTCCGGAAATGCATGAAGTGCGGCAATGAGTGGGAGGTCGCAGCGCCCGAGCTCGAGCCGGCGGTGGCAGTAGGGTGAGCAGAGCGCGCGCATCATGACGCGCGTCTCAGTCATCGGAGGTGGCCTCGCCGGCTCCGAAGCCGCGTGGCAGCTGGCCGAGCGTGGGCACGATGTCGTGGTGCACGAGATGCGGCCGGTCGTGCGCACCGCCGCACACCAGACCGAAACGCTCGCGGAGCTCGTCTGCAGCAACACCTTCAAGAGCACCGACACGTCCAACGCACACGGCCTGCTCAAGGCCGAGATGCGTCAGCTCGGGTCGCTGATTTTATTGGCGGCGGACGAGGCACGCGTGCCCGGCGGCACCGCGCTCGCAGTCGATCGCGTGGTGTTCGCGGGCGCGGTGCAGTCGAGGCTCGAGGCGCATCCGCGCATCACCATCGAGCGCGGCGAGATCTCGACCATTCCCTCGCCCGCGGTGATCGCGACGGGGCCGCTCACATCCGATGCGCTCGCGGCCGCGTTGCGCGCGCGCCTGGGCGTCGAGGCGCTGTCGTTCTACGATGCGATCGCGCCGGTGATCGCCTACGACTCCATCGACCACGGTGTCGTCTTCAAGGCGTCGCGCTACGGAAAGGGCGAGACCGAGGCCGAGCGCGAAGAGGGCGCGTATCTCAACTGTCCGCTGTCGCGCGAGCAGTATGAGTCGTTCATCGATGCGCTCGTGGCGGGGGACAAGTATCAGGGGCACGACTTCGATCAGGCGCCGTACTTCGAGGGCTGTCTCCCAGTCGAGGAGATGGCCGAGCGCGGGCGCGAGACGCTGCGCTTCGGTCCGCTCAAGCCGGTTGGGCTGCGCGATCCGCGCACGGGGCGCGACGCGTACGCGGTGGTGCAGCTGCGCCAGGAGGATCGCGCTGGGCGCATGTGGAATCTCGTCGGCTTTCAGACGCGCCTTCGCATCGGCGATCAGGAGAAGGTCTTCCGCACGATTCCAGGGCTCGCGAACGCGGAGTTTCTGCGCCACGGAAGCATCCATCGCAACTCGTACGTGAACTCGCCGGCCGCGCTGACGCCGGCGCTCACGCTGCGCGATGACGACCAAGTCTTTCTCGCGGGGCAGATCACCGGCGTCGAGGGCTACACCGAGTCGAGCGCAACGGGACTTCTTGCGGGGATCAATCTTTCGCGGGTGCTCGGCGGCGCGGAGGCGGTGGTGCCGCCGGGCACCACCATGCTCGGCGCGCTGTATCGCTATCTGCGCGAGGCGAGCCCTAAACACTTTCAACCGATGAACGCGAACTTCGGTTTGCTGGACGATCTCGCGAAGCCGGAGCGCGACAAGCGCAAGAAGCGCGAGCTTTTCGCTGCGCGCGCACTGGCGGATATCGAGAGCTGGCAGCGCGAGCACGGGCTCGCCCCACTCGCGGCGGTCATTTGAGCGACAACACCGACGTAGACGACTTCCTTCTCCACCTCGAGAAGGAGCAGAACGACTCGCCAAACACGCTCATCGCTTACCGAAGAGACCTCGATGCCTTCGTCGAATTCCTCGGCACCTACTATGGTACTGAGGCGTGGACGTGGGGCGGCGTGGATCGCCTCGCCATTCGCGGATTCATGGGTCATCTCACGCGACGCGGACTCGGCAAGCGCACCATTGGCCGCACGCTCTCGGCCGTGCGCTCGTTCTACAAATTTCTCCATCGCAACGAGCTCGTCGAGGCGAACCCCGCGCGATCGATGCAATCGCCCAAGCGCGACAAATATCTCCCCGCGTATCTCGACCGCGCGCAGATCGATCTGCTCTTTCAGATGGCCGAGGCGCGGGCGTGGGAGGGAAAGTTTACGGACGTGCGGAATCTCGCGATCCTCGAGCTCTTCTACTCCACGGGGCTGCGCCTCTCCGAGCTCGCCGGCATCAATCGCGACATGCTCGACCTCGTTTCGCAGCAGCTCAAGGTGCGCGGGAAAGGACGAAAAGAGAGAATCGTACCGGTCGGCGACCACGCGCAGCTCGCGCTCCGCAATTACGAAGCGAAGCGGGACGAGCTCTCGCGCACGCTCGGCGGCAAGGCCGATCGCACGGCGTTCTTTCTTTCGCGCACGGGCACGCGAATCGGGGTGCGCGCGGTGCAGCTCGTCGTCGGCAAGTTTCTGCACGAGATCGATGAGGACGCTGGGCTCTCGGTGCACTCGCTCCGCCATACCTTCGCAACGCACCTCCTCGACGCCGGCGCCGACCTCCGCGCCGTCCAGGAGCTGCTCGGCCACGCTTCGATCGCGACCACCCAGATCTACACGCATACGAGCGTCGAGCGCCTCAAACAGGTCTACGCGAAGTCGCACCCGCGGGCCTGATCGCGCGGTAGCCCCGTTCGTGTACGGAACCGCTCTTGCATTGCTCTCGAGGGATGCGAGCTGAAACCATCCCCCTCGTCCTCGGCCTCCTGCTCTTCCTCATGGGCGCCGCCATGATCGCCGACGCCATCGTCGCCGATGACCCCGCGCACGATTCGGAGCGCCGCCGCCGGGAGCGCCCGGAGCGGAGCAGAATCGGCCAGATCGTCTTCGGCGCGGGGATGCTCTGCGTCGCGGCGGTGCTCATTGGCCGGGACCAGTGGCGCTTCACGACGCTCGCGATTGCGGTGGCGGTCGTGCTCGTGGTGGTGGGCGTCGGGCTCAACCTGCGCTACATCCGCGGCTCGCTTCTGGGCCCCGTGCTCGGCCGCCGCGAGAAGCGCCGCGAGACCGACACGGTGGCGGAAAAAAAGGCGCCCCGCCCCTAGCCGGCAGTAGCGTTTGCCCCTTGGCGCCCGTGGTATCTTTCAGCCATGGCTCACGCACTTCCAACGATATACGCCACCACCGTTCTCGGTGTGCGGCGTGACGGCAAGGTCGCGGTCGGCGGCGACGGACAGGTAAGCGTCGGCGAGACGGTGATGAAGTCGAATGCACAGAAGGTTCGTCCGCTGCGCGGCGGGAAGGTTCTTGCCGGCTTCGCTGGCGCCGCCGCAGACGCATTCACGCTCTTCGAGAAGTTCGAGGAGAAGCTCGAGCGCTATCCCGAAAATCTCCCGCGCGCGGCGGTGGAGCTCGCGAAGGACTGGCGCAGCGATCGCGTGCTGCGCCGCCTCGAGGCGCTGCTCGTCGTCGTCGACAAGAGTCACGGGCTGATCATCTCGGGCACTGGCGACATCATCGAGCCCGATGACGGCATTCTCGCCATCGGCTCGGGCGGCTCGTACGCGCTCTCGGCCGCGCGCGCGCTGCTCGCGCACTCGAATTTGTCCGCGCGGGAAATAGTGCAGCAGTCGCTCGAGATCGCCGGTGACATCTGCATCTATACCAACAAGAACATCACCATTCTGGAGCTGTAGCGTCGCTCGCGAATGCGGCGGTGCGCATTGCGCCCGCGTCGCACTCGCACGGCGCATTTGATCATGCCATCGAATCGCACGCAGCAGGCGGTAGCACGGCTGGCCGACCTCACCCCACGACAGATCGTCGGTGAGCTCGACCGCTACATCGTAGGGCAGGGGAACGCGAAGAAGGCCGTTGCGATCGCGCTCCGCAACAGGTGGCGCCGCCAGCAGGCGCCCGACGACATCCGCGACGAGATCTCGCCGAACAACATCATCCTCATCGGCCCCACGGGCGTCGGCAAGACGGAGATCGCGCGCCGACTCGCCAAGCTCGCGGCCGCGCCGTTCATCAAGGTCGAGGCATCGAAGTTCACCGAGGTCGGCTACGTTGGCCGCGACGTCGAGTCGATGGTGCGCGACCTCGTCGAGAGCGCGATCGACATGGTGCGCAATGAGCGCGAGGCCGACGTCGAGGATCTCGCGTACGAGAAGGTGGACGAGCGGCTGCTCGATCTGCTGCTGCCGAAGCCAACGGCCGAGGCGGCTGCCGCGGATGCAGCGGCAGCGCGCCCCGAAGGCTCCGCGCCCACCGGCCCCGCGCTCTTCGTCGTCTCCGCCACCGGTGAGACGTCGCGCGAGCCCGCGGATGAAGTCGGGGCCGAGCGCTATCGGCGCACGCGCGAGAAGCTCAAGCAGCTCATGATCGATGGGAAGCTCGAGGACCGCGAGGTCGAGGTCGAGGTCACGGGCAGCAAGGGGCCGATGTTCGACATGATGGTGCCGCAGGGTGCGCCGGAAGGGATGGAGAACTTCACGGACATGCTGCAGGAGATGATGCCGAAGCGCCGCAAGAAGCGGACGGTGAAGGTGAGTGAGGCGCGGCGCATCATCCTCGAGCAGGAGCTGGAGAAGCTCATCGATCTCGACGACGTCACCGCCGATGCGGTGGAGCGTGTGGAGAAGATGGGGATCATCTTCCTCGACGAGATCGACAAGATCGTGGGCAAGGAGGGGGCGCGCGGCGGGCCCGACGTCTCGCGCGAGGGCGTNNGACGAGATCGACAAGATCGCGGGCGAGCGCTCGCAGATGGGCGGCCCCGACGTGTCGCGCGAGGGAGTGCAGCGCGACTTGCTCCCGATTGTCGAAGGCTCCAACGTGCAGACCAAGTACGGACTCGTGAAAACCGATCACGTGCTCTTCATCGCCGCGGGCGCATTTCACGTGTCGAAGCCGAGCGACCTGATTCCGGAGCTGCAGGGGCGCTTCCCGATTCGCGTCGAGCTCACGCCGCTCACCGAGGCCGACTTCGTGCGCATCATGACCGAGCCCGAGAACGCGCTCACGCGCCAGTACTCCGCGCTCGTCGAGGCGGAGGGTGCGTCGCTCATCTTCACCGAGGATGGAATCGCGGAGGTCGCGCGCATTGCGGCGACAGTGAACGACCGCATGGAGAACATCGGTGCACGCCGGCTGCACACCGTGATGTCGACGCTGCTCGAGGATGTTTTGTACGACCTTCCCGATCGCGGGAAGGAGGCGATCACGGTAGACGCGGCACTCGTGCGCGACAGGCTCAAGTCGATCGTCGAGGACGAAGACCTGCGCCGGTACATCCTGTGACCGCATTCGATGACCTCTCGCTCGCGAAGCTGCGCGGCCGCTTGAGCGCGAAGTGGTCGACGTATCCCGCCGATGTGCTGCCG
>PLMM01000122.1 GCA_003142495.1 Gemmatimonadota bacterium
GATACCGAGCACCTGGGCTGCTCGGCGAAGGATCGCTTCGATCGCGGTGCCGGTGGCGTTGCCTGTGCCCGAGAGCTCCTCGAAGATTCGCCCGCGCTCGATTTCGTTGATCGGCGTGACGCGCATGAGTGAGTCGACGTAGACGCGGTACGCCATGTCCGTGGGGATGCGCCCCGCGGACGTGTGCGGGTGGAGGAGAAAGCCTTTCTCCTCGAGGTCGCTCATGGTGTTGCGGATGGTCGCGGGCGAGACGCCCAGGCCGAAGCGACGGGCGATCATCCGTGATCCAGCGGGCTCAGCAGTTTCCACGTACGACTGGATTACTGCCTCGAGCACCCGACGTTCGCGTTCTTTGAGCTGATGCGCCATAAGTTCAAATCTACTAACGACTTCCAGCGTGGGTCAAGTCCACGGCGAGGGCATCCAGGCGGAGCCAGCCGAGAGGCGTGAGCGTAAGTCGATCTGCAGCGATTGTGGCCCAGCCGGCATCCCGCCAACTCGCAGTGTGCGCCCGCAACTCCTCGCTCAAGACGAGACCGTCCGTCGTACGCAACCCGACGTAGGTCGCCTCCGCATCGATCTCTGCAGTCGTGAGCATTTCCTCGCCACCGGTCGGATCGATTCCACCGCGGAGCAACCGAAGCCATTCGGCGTATGGCGCAACATTCCAGCTCCGACTCGCGCCATCGAAGCGATGCGCGGCGGGGCCGATTGCCTCGTACGGGACGTGGCGCCAGTAGCTCGAGTTGTGTCGCGCGCGGGCGCCCGGCAGGGCGTAGTTCGACACCTCGTAGTGTTCGAATCCCGCGCCGGTGAGCGTAGAGTCAGCGAGGAGAAAATCCCGCTCGTAGCGGGAATCGGGGCTCTCCGCGACCTCGCCCCGATCGCGCCAGTGGCCGAGCGGCGTGTGGGGCTCCACGGTGAGTCCGTACAGCGAGAGATGGTTCGGGCGCAGCGCAAGCGCGCGCGCGAGATCGTCGCACCAGTCGCGCGGGACATCGTTCGGGAGCGCGAAAATGAGGTCGATCGAGAGCTGATCGATGCCGGCCGCGCGCAGGTGATTCACCGCCTCACCGATCTGATCGACGTCGTGGGTGCGGCGCATCCATTCGAGTGCGGGCGGAGAGAACGACTGAGCGCCGAGGGACACGCGAGTGACGCCTGCGGCGCGCCAGGCGCGCGCCGTGCTGGCGGTGACGTCGTCGGGATTGGCCTCGAGCATCACTTCGGCGTTGGCGTTCCAGCTCGCGTGCGCGCGAATCGCTTCGAGCAGCTCGGCCACGCCATCGCCGCCGAGGCGCGAGGGCGTGCCACCGCCAAGGTAGAGTGTGTCGAGCTGCATCGGCTCGGCCCCGCCTGAAATCGTGCGAGCACGAAGCTCGAGCTCGCGGCGAATGCCGTCGATGTAGTCGCCGACTGGCACCTCGCGGCGTACCGCGATGGAGAAATCGCAGTACGAGCAGCGGCGCGCGCAGAATGGAACGTGGACGTACAGGTGGTGAGTTGGCACGCGGAAAGATAACGCTCCGGGTTGCGGCGCCGAGGCGCCGAGGCGGTGGGCGCGTGGGCGTGATTCGCGCTAAGCTGCGCCCGGACGCGACGCGAGGCCGCCGAGCCCTCGTCGGCGAATTTCCCCCGTCAGCGCGCATTCGATTGCGCCGTCCAACTCGAGCGCCGTGAGCGCGGACAGGCATTCGCGCGCGGGCAGCGACGCGCGTGACGCGAGCGAATCGAGATCGGGCGCGGGCGTGTCGAGCGCCTCCCAGATCGCGAGCTGCGCGCCATCTGTGATCGCGCGCGCCCGCTCGCGCGCGCTGGGCGCGCTCACGCCGACGAGCGCGAGCGCATCGGCAATGTCGGTGATGATGATCGCGCCATCGCGAATGAGCGCATTCGCGCCCGCGCTCTGCGGCACATCGATTGGCCCCGGCACCGCGGCAACGCCGCGGTTGAGCTCGAGTGCGTGCGTTGCGGTGATCAGCGCGCCGCTTCGATGCGGCGCCTCGACGACGATCGTCGCCTTCGCGAGCGCGGCGATGATTCGATTTCGTTTCGGAAACGATCCGCCGCTCGCGCGATCGCCAGGCATTTCCTCGGATAGCAGGACGCCGCGTACTGCGATCGCTTCATGCAGCGCGCGGTGCGCAGCCGGATACGCCATATCGACGCCGGTGCCGAGCACCGCGGCGGTGCAGCCGCCCGCGAGCAGCGCCGCGCGATGCGCGACGCCATCGATTCCGCGCGCCATTCCGCTGACGACGGTCGCGCCCGCGCGCGCGAGCGCACCCGCGAGCTCCGCCGTCACACGTTCGCCGTAGCTCGTCGCGCTACGCGTGCCGACGATCGCGACGCACGGCGCCGCGAGCTGTTGGATGTCACCGATGGCGAAGAGCACCGGCGGCGGATCGGGAAGATCGAGCAACTTCTCGGGATATTCCGGACCACCGGACACCAGCAGCCGCGCCCCGGCTCCCTCTGCCCGTTCCAGCGCACGCTCGGCGCTTTCGCTCGCGCTGTCGCGCTCCGATGACCTCGGGGCAGCATCCCACGCCTGCGACGCGGACCCAAATAGCTCAACCAGTTCCCTGAAACGCACTGCGCCGACTCCAGGGAGGAGCGACAGCGCGAGCGCGGCGTGCCGCGAGCGCTCGCTAGGGGAGAACGGCGTTCGCCGCCTCGACCTGAGCCGCCTTCCGGAGATCGAGCAGCTTGCTCCAGAACGCGCCGAGCACCTCGTCGAGCCCCAGCCGTCCGGCCGCGCTCAACGCATACACGCCGAACGCTTCGGGCGCCTCGATCGGCGGCGGCTCCATCTCACCGAG
>PLMM01000345.1 GCA_003142495.1 Gemmatimonadota bacterium
CGAGTCGCCGCCGAACTTCTCGAGCATCGCCTGCGCGACAATGAAGCAGACCATCGCCTCCGCGATCACGCCCAGCGCCGGAACCGCGGTCACATCGCTACGCTCGGCCACCGCCGCGGCGGGCGACGACGTTGCGAAGTCGACGGTGCCGAGCGGGCGCATGAGGGTGGAGATCGGCTTCATGCCGACGCGAACGATTAGCGGTTCGCCGGTCGTGATCCCGCCCTCGA
Source organism: Gemmatimonadota bacterium (assembly GCA_003142495.1). Taxonomy (GTDB): domain Bacteria; phylum Gemmatimonadota; class Gemmatimonadetes; order Gemmatimonadales; family Gemmatimonadaceae; genus FEN-1250. The sequence continues at coordinate 231 of PLMM01000345.1, forward strand.
GGCCGCCCGCGCGATTGGTGCGGCGCTTCACGTTGCCGGTGCGCGCGCGATCGGCGTGGAGCTCGATCTCGTCGTGCACCTCAGAGCCGGGAATGCGCGCTGACTCGAAGCCTATTCCGATCTCGACGCCCTTCACCGCGGGGATTGACATGATCGCGGCGGCGAGACGCCCGTCGAGCTTGCGATCCCACGACACGTGCGAGCCGAGCCCCACGGGCAGGCCATCGCAGATGACCTCGACGATTCCGCCGAGTGTGTTTCCTTCCTTTTTCGCCGCATCGATGCGCTCGATCATCTTCTGCTCGGCAAGAGCGTCGAGCGTGCGAAGCGGAGAGGAGTCTACTGCGGCGTTGAGACTCATGGCGTCGGGGAATTTCTCCGGCCGTACAGCATCGATGCCGCCCAAGTGGGTGAGATGGCTGCCCGCGGAGATGCCGAAGTCGCGGAGAAATCTGCGGCAGATCGCGCCGGCGGCGACGCGAGCCGTGGTCTCGCGGGCGGAAGCGCGCTCGAGAATGTCGCGCGCGTCGTCGCGATCGTACTTGAAGACGCCGGAGAGATCGGCGTGACCGGGGCGCGGGCGCGTGACGTTGCGCTTGCGCGGCGCGGGATCTCCCTCGTGGGGCGCGGAGTCCATGATCTCCGTCCAGCTCTTCCAGTCGCGATTCGGAATGAGCATCGCGATCGGCGAGCCGAGCGTCTCGCCGGCGCGCACGCCGGAGAGAAATTGCACCGCGTCCTGCTCGATCTGCATGCGACGCCCGCGGCCGTAACCCTGCTGCCTGCGCACGAGGTCGACGTCGACGTCGGCGGCGAGGAGGGCGAGGCCGGCCGGCATCCCCTCGAGGATCGAGACGAGTGCGGGCCCGTGTGATTCACCGGCAGAGGTGAAGCGAAGCATGATGGAAGCTCGAGGGGACGACTTTTACGACGATGATAATGGATAAAGTACGACCGCCCGTCGCAGATCGCGACGGGCGGTCGAAAAAGCTTACGAAAAAGCTTACGAAACAGCTTACGAAACAGCGTAGAAACAGCGTAGAAACAGCGTACCACGTGTGGAGCGTTAGGAGCAGGCTGCCAGCTGCGCTGCGGTTACCGTGAGAATCACTACCCCGTGCGCCGTTGCGCCTACGATCACCACGTTGCCGGCGCCGATCGGAGCGGACTTGATCGGACCAACCACTGGATCACGAGTCGGGACGACGAGGCAGCGTGAGTAGAAGTTCGTGTTGTAGACCTCGACCTGCGGCTGGCTGGACGCCGCGAAGAAGAGGTGCGTGCCGCCGGACGGCCCAGGTGCGGGGATACCGGCATTCTGCGGGTGGAAGTCGATACCGGCGTTGCCGGCCGAGGTCTGGAGCAGACCCTGGAGGCGCAGCGAGTTGTCGAAGAGATAGGTGGAGTCGGCGCGCACACCGGCAAGCTCACCATCGAAGTTGATCGCTGCACCAGTGACCGGAGTCGAGGTGTTCGCGATGAAATCGGTGACGAGGAAGGAACCGGAGACACCCGCGTCGATGGTCGGCACCGGAAGCGCGTAGCTGTGACCCTTGTCCGAGAAGCTGCCAACCAGCCCCTGCGTCACGTCGTAGAGCATGGCGCGACTGTTCGGCTGCGTGCCGGTACCGCCCGCGGCGCCGCCTTCACCGAGCACCGCGCGCCGGAAGTTGCCGGAGTTGCGCGTGTACGTGGTGTCGCGGAAGCCGAGTGCCGGGACCTTCACCACGACAGAGTAGAAGGAGGTGTCGGCGCCGGTGATGAACGGGCCCTGACGGAAGGGAACGATCGCGCCCGTCGCGCCAAGTCCCTGCGCGGCAATACGCTGCACCTGGAGCGTGTCCTTCGTGTCGGCGGACTGACCCATCGCCTGCTCGAAGAAGAAGTGCGACTGGTGCGTCTGCAGATTTTCCCAGCGAACCGTGCCGTCGTTCGTGAATGGCGTCGACTGTCCGGCGGTAGGCGTGGTCGTGTAGACGAGCACCACGTTGCCGCACGGCGTTCCGGGCGTGACTGCACCCTGACACGTCGTGGCCAGATACTGCGGACGATCCGAGAAGAAGTAGTCGGTGATGGTCTCGGTGATCAGGCCGTTCGACCCGGTGGTCGACGTGACGCTCTGCGCGAGCAGAACCGGCAGAGGATAGCGGAAGACTTCCTGCTGCGTATTGGTATTGACGTAGCTGATCAGCGTACCACCGGAGTTCGCCACGAGCAGCGTATCGCCCATGGTTCCGTCGCGGTCACGCGGCCACGCCGCGATACCCCACGGACGCGAGCCCACCTGGATCGGCGTGTGGAACGTCGAGTCGTTCAGATTGAAGACGTCGAGCTCGTTACGCTCGATGTTGCTCAGGTAGATGCTGTTTGTCGGCGGGTGATAGATCGCATCCGCCACGAGTCCACCAGCCGCGAGCGGCGTGGTGAGTCCCGCAACCACTACTACCGTATCCGTGCGAATCACTCCGCTGTTGCCAACCGGCCTGCGTGCGTAGTCGCGAGCGTTCGCATTGCGTGCGAAGGCCTGGACCTGCAGCGAAGTCGGGAAGGTCGTGACCGGGAGATTCATGCGGAACGTGTGCGTGAACGAGCTGGTGCTTGCCGGAACGGCCACGGAGTCCGCCGAGAAGAACGGTGAGCCGCTTGGCAGATTGCGCACTTCGTAGCCGACCCAGGTGAGCCCCGAGCGGTCGCGCGCCTCGACGTGAATCGTGTCGCGGCTCTCGATGCGTGGGGCAATCGAGAAGTCGACGACCGGGATCGTGTTGGTCGGAACGACGTTCGTGACGAAGAGCGAGACCGGGTTGCCGAGCGTCTGCCTACCCAGCGAGTCGATCATGAACGGCGTGATCGTGAGCGTGCCCGAGCTCGCGCCGACGAGGCTCAACGCCGTGTCGAGAGCGATCGAGTCCAGGAGCGGGCTCGTGAAGATCGTGGAATCGCGGAACGGAGTCGCGAAGACACCCGAGGCGATGAAGCCGAGCGCCTTTACCTTCGACGAGGACTTGCCGCTGATCGCGACGGCGAGCGAGAAGCCGACGACTGCGGTGTCGCTGCTGTGCGGATTCGTGACGAGAACCGCCGTCGGGCCGCCGGCGCCCGTGCTCACGACGAGCGTGTCGGGGTGAGCGGCGTTGTGCGCGCCGTCCATCGCGGTCGCGACTACAGTGATCTGCGTTCCCGAGGGAATGGTCGAGGGGATCTGGAGCGTAAACGGAATGTCGACCGACGTGACCGCGGTCGAGAACGTCGTGTCGAAGCCGCCCGAGAGTCCCGCCGCGGTAACGCGCGCGTGAACCGTGAGCAGCCCGAGGTTGTCGGTCGCGTGCGTGGTGAACGCGATCGACGAATCAGTGGTCGACGTTTCCGAAAGTGAGACCACGGGTCGCCCCGTATCGCAGGTGGCGCAGGTGGATCCACTTCCCTCACCGCACGCGCCAATGACGGCGACGACGGCCAGACCGAAGGCGGACGCTACAAGGCGGCGCGCCGGGGAGAGTCGTGCGGAGTTGGGATTCATAAGGTCAGGTCTCAGCGGATTAACGGTCGCTACCGGGAGCGCCGAGCTTCTCGCCTTCATCGACGATGTGCGGCGTCACCAGAATCAGGAGGTCGTTCTTGTCTTCTTCGGTACGCGTCTCGCCGAACAGCTTGCCGATGAAGGGCAGGTCGACGAGGAGCGGAATGCCGACCTTCGACTGCGTCACCGAGGTGACGGTCAGCCCGCCGATGACGGCGGTCTCGCCGTCGCCGACGAGGAGCTCGTTGTCGGCGCGCTGCTTGAGGAAGGTGTATCCGAGGTCAGACGCGGCCGCCTGGAGCTGCGAGCGCTCGGCGTGCAACGTCATGAGGATCTTGCGGTTGTTCGTGATGTGCGGGGTGACCGTGAGGATGATACCGGTCTCCTTGAACGACACCGTCGCGCGTGGCGCCGATGCTGCCGTTCCGCCCTGGCTGAGCGATCCGATATCGATGATTCGAATCGGCGTCTCTTCACCGGAGAGGATCTCGGCCTTGCGATTGTCGAGCGTGACGATGCTCGGCTCGGCCTGAACGTCGGCGAGTCGAACTTCCTGCAGCGCGTCGAGGAACGACGTCAGATTGAATTTGCCGAGCGCCGTCGAGAAGATGAGCGAGAGGGCGGGGTTGACCACGCGGGCATTGGCGTTGGACACCGCTGCGAGCGAGTTGCCGCCGATCTCGATCACGTTCTGCTGCTTCGAGAACGGTGTGCCGGTTACTGCATCCGGTACGCCGTCGCCGTTCGTGTCGACCGGCTTGAAGGTGGACGGATCGGTGCGCTGCATCAGTGCATTGAAGAACGTGCCGTTGGAGCCGAAGTCGTAGCTGACGCCGATGTCCTCGATGTTGGTGCGATTGACGAGGATGATCTTCGCCTTGATCGAGACCTGCGGCGTGCGAACGTCGAGGTCCTTCACATAGTTCGAGATTTCCTGGAGCCGCGACGCGACATCGGTGACGAGCAGACGGTTGGTGGCCGAATCAGCGGAGACATCGCCGCGGATCTGGCAATTCGTGCCAACGGAGCCCGGCGTGCTGCCCGGTCCGCATTCCTTCGAGAGGAGGCTCTTGACGGTGGAGACGAGCGTTGCGGCGCGAGCGTAGTTCACGGAGATGATCTGCGTGGTGAGCGGCTCGGACGCCTGCTGCTTCGCAATGTTCTCGTAGCTGTCGACGGCGATGATGCCGTCCTGATCTTCTTTCGCGGCGAGTCCCTGCGCCTGGAGGATCGCGCGGAGCGCGACATCCCATGGCTGGTCACGGACTTCGGCGGAGACGTTGCCCGTGACACCCTTGCCGACGACGATCGTGCGGCCGGAGAAGACTGCGAACGCCGCGATCACGTCGCGAATGTCCGCATCCTGATAGGTGACGGTGATACGTGGCTGAGCGGCCGAGGCAGCGAACTTGTTCTGCGCCACCGGAGCGACGCTTGCCCTGCGGAAGGTCGGGTGCACGATCGCAGCATCGGGCGCGATGTCCGGGGCGGCATCGCCCGAGGCAACCGCGCTCGTGATCTGCGGAGTGGCGCGCCATGCGGTGAATGCCGCACCGGCCGGCGCGTCGATCGCAATGTGCACTTCGTTCGCGTCGCGGGTGACCGCGTATTTGTGTTCGGCGTCGAGGTCGATCACCACGCGCACCGTGTTCTCACGGTACTGCGCGACGCGAAGGTTGGTCACGCCGCCGCGCGGCACGCGATCATACAGTCGCGTGGGTGCGCTGATTCGCGCTCCCTTGAGGTCGAGGACGACGCGCGACGGATCCGCGAGCGAGAAGTCCTGAATGCTCACCGAACCGTCGACCGCGATCACGACCTCGGCGCGCCCCGAAGCCGAGACGACGGCGAGCGACTTGACCTCACCGCTCTTCGTCTCGCCAGTCGTAGTGGCATGGGCGACGTTCGCGCGTGCAGCCAGCGCGATTAGCGTCATCCCTACCAGCGTGCAGACTCGCCTCATTGCGTCCTCGCTCTCGTTGTATCGTTGAGTGCCAACACTTCCTGGAAGGTCGTACCGATCGCGATGACGGTGAACGTCACCGATTTGGGCTGGATTGATGCTACGCGCATGCGGCCGAGCGTCTGCCCGACCTTGATGCGGTACTGCTCTTTCGTCGTGAGATCGCGCAGGATCGCGACTGAGCGGCCGGCGGGATCGTAGATCACGGTGACGAGCTTCAGATCGGAAACGGCGGGGCGGAGCTCGCCGGTTCTCATGAGCGACATGAACGGGTCGCGACGGCCATCGGCGGTGTAGTTGAACGTCTCGCGAACCAGCGAGATGTCCGACTTCGACCCCGTCGGCGCCGCAGCTGCTGCTGCGCCCTTGCCGGTGCGCGGCGTGGGCGTTTGCGGGCCAGGCTTGGCCGAAGAGGTCGAGCTCGTGGAAGTGCTCGACTTCACAGAGCCGCTCGAGCTGACGATCACGCCATTCTTCTGTGGCGGGTTCGACTGCTGCGATACCGGTTGCGCGATTGGCTGCGGCGACTGATCGGCCGTCATCGCGCTGGTGTGCGCGTTGGTCGCGTCGACGGATCGCGTCGCCGCTTCCTTGGCCTTGTTGATGTTCGGGAACGACTGGGCGCTCGCTTGCGACGACATCACCGCGAGGGCGATTGCCGCGCATGCAGCGCCGCGAAGAAGCTGGCTCATGACTTCACTCCGCTCTTACGCGGTGCATCGAATGAAGGATCCGCGACCGGCGTTTTTGTGACGAAGGTCTGCAGCTGGAACTTGGCCTCGATCGCCGCTTCGCCTTCCTTCTTGTGCGCCTGCACGGTTGCCGTGTTGTTCGGCAGCGCGAGCGCGACGTTCACCGGAAGAACGATGCGGGTGAGATTGCCGACGTTCGCGAGGAACTCGGCCAGCTCGTGATAACCGCCGACGACGGTCATCGTGTAGCGGTAGGTATCGTAGTTCTCGCCTTCGACGACGGGCTGCGGATCGACCGTCGAGACATCGAGACCGACGCGACGGGCAGCGGTGGAGATCTGCTCGAGGAGCGACGGCACTTCGTTGCCCGTGGGAACAAGGCTGCGAATGAGCACCAGATTCTGCTGGTACTCGGCGAGCTCGCGGCGAATCTCGTTCACGTTGCCCTTCGCCACTTCCATCTTCGCTTTCTGGTTCATCGTCACGAGCGCATCGGCGTGCTGCTGACGACCATCGATGTCAGCGGCCGTCTTGCTGTAGACGAAGTTCCAGTACGCACCGATCGAGAGAACGGCGGCAATACAGAGGATCAGGAGTCCCTGCTCGCGCTGACCCTTCGGAATACTGGCCATCGCTACCTCACCGAGAGGGAAACAGGAACGGTCTTGATCGAGGACGGGTCGGGGGTTTGGTAGGCCGCCGAGAGGGCGAACTCCGTCACTTCCTTTCCGTCGACGAGAATGATCGAGGAGCGCTCGAGCTGGACGTTCTCAACGAACGGCGACGCTTCGAGCACTTTCATGAATCGCGTGAGCGCCTGAATGTCGACCGTGTTGCCGACGAGCTTGAACTGAACCCGCGGCACGCTGGTGCTGTCGACCGAAGGTGGACCGGCTTTGCCACCCTTCGGCGGCGGGCCCGAAGGCTGCGCAGCCGCGGTGATCGTGTTGGTCTGCACAATCGAGGTGACCCAGGTGTACGGCGGCAGGGCGCGGCTGACCTCGTCCATGATGTGAGGCCAAACGAAGCGCTTGTCGTCGAACGACTTGATCAGGTTCACCTGGGCGACCACGGAGTCACGCTGCGATTGCGCCTTGCGTTGCTCGCGAATGACGCCGGAGTAGTTGATCGAATCCTGCTCCGCCTTCTGGAGCGACTCGTTCACCTGGGTGGTCTGCGCACGCTGGTGCCAGAACATGCCGCCGATGACGAGCGCCGCCACCAGAACGCTTGCAACAGCGCTGAGGAGGAGCGGATCGTTGATCTTCGAGGCGAGTCCCGACGCAACACCGGAGAAGTTGATCCCGGCGCCGCCGCGGTTGCGAGGCTTCTTCCCGGTTCCGGGGAGAAGATTGATTTCAATCATTATCGCGTCCTTCGGGAGGAATCAGGCGACCTGGCGCAGCGCCAGTCCGATCGGGAGCATGAGCAGAGGTGCGACATCGTCGATGACGAGCGAATCGAAAGCACCGTCACGTACACTCAAGCGCTGCAGCGGGTTGGCTTGCTCGACCGGCAGGCGAAGTCGCGTGGAAAGCGCTTCGTTGAGGCCGGGAACGCGCGAGCCGCCACCGCAGGTATATGCAGCCTTCAGCTTGCTGGCCGAGCGGGACGACGACGCGAGAAACGCGGCGGCGCGCTCGATGCCGACGGCGATCTCTTCGCCGCGGCTTTCGGTGATCGCCTGCAGATGCGGCGAGCGATCGTAGCCCTGCAGCAGCGCATCGGCTTCCTCGACACTCAGCCCGCGCTCGCGCTGCAGATCTTCGCGGAAACGGCGAGTGCCGACCGCGATATCGCGCGTGAGGAGCGGAACGCCGTCGTCGAGAATGTTGATGTTCGTGACTTCGTGTCCGATGTTGACGAGGCAGACGACGCCGTTCATCGCATCGGGGTAGTTGAGCTCGAACGCGTTGTGGAGCGCGAACGCGTCGACGTCGACGATCGACGGTGCGACGTCGGCGTCGGTGAGGAGACGCAGCTTGCCTTCGATCAGATCGCGCTTGGCCGCGACGAGCAGCACGCTCATCTCGAGACCATCGGCGTTCGGATCGAGAATCTGAAAGTCGAGCTCGACCGACTCCATGTCGAAGGGGACGTGCTGCTCCGCTTCCCAGCGAATGAGCTCACGCGCCTGTGCTTCCTTCACACGATCGATCTGAATTTTCTTGATGATCACGTCGCGTCCGCCGACGGCGGTCACGACACCCTTGCCCTTGATGCCGGCGGCGGCGAGCGCGGTACGAATCGCGTCGGCGACGATACCCGGGTCCATCACTTCACCTTCGACGATCGCGTCTGCGAGCAGGGGCGCGATCGCGACCTTCACGAGCTGCGGATCGCCGCGACCGTGATCGACGACTGCTACCTTGATGAGACCGGAGCCGATATCGAGTCCGATTGTCGTCTTCTTGCGACCGAAGAGCGCCATGTTGGAGGCCGGTGAGAGGCGGGGGATTACTACGTAATTAGTCGTGGGCGTGATGCGGTGGGGCAGTTGTGGCACGGTACGATACCCGTAGGCGAACCGGGCTGTACCAAAGCTTTGCTACTGTGACACGAGCGGGGGCGGTGAACGTAACACTCTATTTCGGGGACTTCGGCGCGCTGCGTGACAGCAAGCAAGTGCGGCGCAACGAGGTCAGCGCGGGAGCTCCAGCCATGCGTGCGATTGGACTGGAACGGGGTGCTGGGCGCTGTCAAGTACGACGATCATGGACACGCGACGTCTCGCGAATGCCAGCGGAGAGAGCCCCACGCGCGCGTCGGAGACGAGGAGAAAGAGCCGCGATGAGAGCTTTGCAATGCGAACGGAGTCCGTCGCGTCCGCGGCTGGGAGGGAGTAGGAGCGTGTCGCCACCACACCGCGCGAAGGAGTCGCGCTCCAAGAGGAATCCCATACCGCTGGCGCGATGAAGTGCGCGAGCGCGAGCTCCGCCGCATCGATTGCCCGTGCGCGGAGGAGTTCCTGCATCGCTTCCCTTCTCTCGAGGAGCGCGGAGAAGACGACGCCGATCACGAGGGCGCCGATGACTGCGATCGCGCCGAGCGTCATCATGAGGGCGACGCCCTTTCTGCGAGCGGGGTTAGGGCGCGCGATCACTTGCGGAGCGCGATCGTCGTCGCGAGCGAGTCGAGCGTGTAAGGGGCGGAGCGTCGCGACGCGATCGCCAGCACGTCGATGCGCGTGACGCGGACGGGATCAGTGGTTGGCGCGCCGCTGCGATCGAGGTACGCGAGGTGGATTCCCGCAGTCGCGAAAGGGCCGCTCACCGGCTGCACGACGTTGCAGGGAGTGGCTCGCGATGCCAGGCAATCGAGATAGCCGAGGTACCAGCGGGAATCGGAGGCGCGATAGAGGNNCGCGCGCGACGCACGACGCGGACGAGGGTGCCGGGCTGGATGGTGGTATCGAGCGGAGGGTCGAGCGCGAGCGTGAGAGCCCCTGCCGCCTCGGCCGGCGTGGTCGTGAGCCCGGTGGCAGTGGGGCACGTGCCGGTGCTCGAGGGATTGGCGGTGAGCACGTGCCGATGCCACGCG
>PLMM01000139.1 GCA_003142495.1 Gemmatimonadota bacterium
CGCATCGAGAGATACGGGGTGTTTGTCTTTTGTACGGCAGCGAATTCGTAACGGCGGAGTGCCACGAGCCGTCCATCCAGTAGAGACTCTCAGACTGGCGAGGCGCGTATGAAAGCGATGATCTGGATGGTCGCCACGACGGTCGGTGGCGCGATCGGATGGTGGGTCGGGATGTTCGTCGGCATCTTCACCGCGGTGAGCCTGAGCGCGGTGGGGAGCGGCATCGCGCTCTACTACGCGCAGCGAATGGCGAACGAGTACTTGCCCTAGTCCTGCCCTCTACTCGAGCGGGCGCGCGAGCACGCGATCCTGCTGCGGGTCGTCGCCGAGCATGAAGGTCTGGCCGCCGACATCCACGAAGCCCCACTTCGTGTAGAAGCGAATCGCTCGCGGATTTTGGTCCCACACGCCGAGCCAGAGGGTTCGCCCTCCTCGCACGCGCGCATCGGCCGCGCAGGCATCCATCAGCGCCTGCGCGACGCCCGTGCCGTGAAAGTCCTGCACCACATAGAAGCGCAGCACCTCGATCGGTAGCGGCCCCGTGACGCTCACCGGCGCATCGCCCGCCTTCACGCATGCGTAGCCTGCGGTGCGGCCATCCATCTCCGCGATCAGGTAAGTGATCGTCGGATCGGCGAGCTCGCGCTGCTGCACACCATCGCCATACGCCTTCCGTATGTGCATGGCGAGATTCTCCGGCGTGTTCTGCGCGCCAAAGCTCGCCACGAACGTCTCGGCGCCCAGCGTGGAGATGAGCGACGCGTCGGCGGAGGTTGCGCGCCGGATGCGAAGGCCCGCGGGCGGTGCGCTCTTGATGTCTGCTGTCATCGGCTGGGTTAGTGTGTGGCTGGATCGGGAGCGAGTGCCTGATTCCACATCTCTTCGCGAAGGCGCCACGTGCCGCCGGTGCGATGGAGCACGAGGAGCATCTTGCCGTAGCCGTCGAAGGGAGCCTTGCCGCCGCCGAGCTCGACGAGCTGATGCTCGGTGCACCACTCGGATGCCCAGTCGCCGGACTGCTGAATGTCGAAGCACTCGCCCTCGAACTTCGTCATGTGCGCGCCCGCGAGCGAGGCCATGACGTCGTTCATGAATTTGGTGATCGCGGCCTTTCCCGCAATCGGCTTCGTGGACGGAAGGAGACTGACGCCCTCGTCATCCCAGAGGGCGAGCGTGCCTGGCGTGTCCATGTGGCGAGTCGCGTCGAAGAAGGCGCGGTTGAAGGCGTCGATTTCGAGGTGCTGGGCGCGGGCGGGGAGAGCGAGGACAAGCGAAAGAGCGAACAGCGAACGAGAGAGGCGCAACGTAACGGCACCGGAGGTTGAAGGTGAGTGAGTATTGGCGCGGGATCCACGCGCTGCAAGTGGTTACGCAAACGCCTTGAACCGCGCCCGCGGGCAAGGTAAGTCTGATAAACAACCCGGCCGCTCCATCGAGCGGCCGTTTTGTTTGCGGGTACAGCGCACACTTGCTACAGGACGATCAGATGACGGACGGNNACGAAGGCACCGCGAATGGAGTGGTGACGTAGCAACATGGCCATCATTCAACTCAGCTCTTCTTTGACGTGCCCACATTGTGGACACGTTGCTGATATTGAAATGCGGGTGGACTCGTGTCTCTTTTTCCACGAGTGCTCTGCGTGTCGTGGGATGGTCCGCCCGAAAGCCGGCGACTGTTGCGTCTTCTGCTCCTACGGCAGCATTCCCTGCCCACCCATGCAGGGCGACGATACATGCTGTCGACCGCTCGCCATTGCCACCGAAAAACCCCGGAGCTCGTGACTACTGTACAACGCGACATCGGGCGCTTCGCAGGAGGAGCGGGGGTCGTGGCCGCAACCTGCGCAGCGCTGTGTTGTGCGGGAGCGCCGATCATCGTGTCCATCCTCGCGGCCACGGGATTGAGCTTCCTTCGGAGCGACGCGATCCTGCTTCCGATCATCGGCATTGCCCTGCTGCTCGCCCTATGGGGCTTCTGGCGAAGTCAGCGCGTTCATGGTTCGCGGGTACCGCTCATGCTCGGGATCGCGGGTTCTCTCGCGCTCGTCGCAGGAGTCGTCTACCTGCATGGAGCGGTCGCGAAGCTATCCATGGGCATTGGAACGGCGCTGCTGCTTGGCGCCACCGTGTGGAATGCTCGCCTTCCCCGAGCGTGCGATGTCCCCGCGCCGCTCACGCGTCTCGGCGCGTGACATCAGTCCCTCGGGAGGCCGGAACTCACCTCTCCGGCGGCTCGAGGATTCGTAGCAGTGGCTTCCCGCCAATGTCTTGCAGCGGCAGGTACACGCGGTGCGTCGCGGGATCGACGGCGACGGTGTGTGCGTGCGGGGCGCGATATTCGCCAAGCGATGTGAGCTTCCCGTCTCGTTCCCCGAACACCGCCAGTGTTCCCGATTCACACGCGATATAGAGTCTGTGTAATCCGGAATCAAATGCAAGCACGTCGGGATCATCAGGAATCTTGAGTGTGGCCGTCGTGCGCATGATTCGCAGATCGAGCACCAGGAGCTTCGCGTCGCCCTCGCACGTCACGAACGCGAGCCGGTCGCGTTCGTCGATCAGGAAGCCGTGTGGATGGTCGCACGACATGGGATAGCGGGCCACAATTCGCCTTGTGCGCGGATCGATCGCCAGTAGCTCGTTCCTGGTCTGCACCGCAACGAGCATACAGTGCGAGACTCCGTCGTAATGTGTATTTCCCGCCTCGCCGCCGAGCGGAACGAGCCCAATGCGCTCGTCGGTAGTGCCGTCGATGACGAGATCAACTCCTCCATGCTCGTCGGACACGAAGAGTTGCCGCTCCTCGGGCGCATAGGCGATGCCATCGGGAAATTCGGCACCGGTTACCACCGCGATAGTCTTGAACGTTCGGTCGTCCACGACGGCCACTTGGTGTCTGTCTGTGACGGAGACGTACACCTTATGCAACGCTGGAACCGCCAACACTCCTGTGGCTCCGGGAAAGCCCTCCAGACTGGCAACGAGCTTTCCCGCCCGCCCATCGATCACGTCCAGTCGATCGCCACGCATGTGCGAGATGAACAGGCGATTCGTAGTCGAGTCGAAGCTTTGATAGTCGAATCGCTTCGCTAATCCGGGCAGCGGGATGTCCGCAACAACACGCAGCGGGGCGGCAAGCGGCATTGCGCGCTCGGGAGGCGCAATCGCGGATACCGATGAGGGGGCCGACCACGCGCTTGGTGTCATTGATCCACCAGTCGCACTGCAAGCGGAGTTCTGGCCTGGTATTGAAAGCGCAGTCGCCACCAACATCGCTGCCACGTATCCGGCACGAAGAATCCCGCACGCGAGGATTTCCTGCCGCGCGCGTGACGTCGAAACCGGAATCACGGTGTAGCCTTCTTGACGTTCATGCGATCGAGCGCAGCGCGCAGCCCCGCCGCCAGCTCTGAAGCATTGGCATTCGCCCAATGATGCATACGAAGGCGGTCCAGTTGGGGCGGAATAGTTCGCGGGTTATCCGTTGCATGATGCAGCTCCTTGCCGATCGCCGTTGACCCATTCAGTTGAGGAGAGCGTGTGGTGCGGCAGCGCACGTCCTTATTACTTACTTCGAGAAACACTCACCTGCAACGCCACTCTTGTAAGGCGCTGGCCCTCGAACACGTCGTCCGGCCTTCAGCGCAGTCGTCGGATAATTCCTATCATTATCTTGTCCTGCATGTCGATGGCACGCGCTTCCGCGTCGAGGTAATTGGCGTTGACGCGGGACCAGGCTTTCACCCCTATGGCTCTCACCTTGCTGATCTCTCAGATGTCGAGTGAAATTCCCGACGCACGAGAGTCAACGTCTACTCTGATATGAGTATTTCGTGACGGACAACCGGACGACTCGCCGAGATTTCCTGCGCACGAGTGCCGCTGTCGGTCTCGGTGCCGCACTGGGTTGCTCACACGACGCGACCGAAGCCAAGAAGGGGTCGACGGGCGCATCGGAGTCAGATTCGTCGAGCGCTCGTCGAGCGCCAGCCGACATTACGATACGCATCGCGCCAGTATTGGTAGAGCTCTCACCCGACATGATCATCAGCACGATCGGTTACAACGGCAGCGTGCCAGCGCCACTCCTCCGGCTCAAGGAAGGCCATCCGGTCTCGGTTGAATTAATCAACGATACGGACACGCCGGAGCTCGTGCATTGGCATGGACAGTTCGTGCCGTCGGAGATCGATGGCGCTTCCGAAGAGGGAACGCCAACGGTCAGGCGGCACAGCACTCGACGATATACGCTCTTACCGACGCCGTCGGGAACGCGTTGGGTGCACTCGCATACTTTTGCGGGCCCGGATACAAGTCGCGGGACGTACACTGGGCAATTCGGCTTCGTGTACATCGAACCGGCTAGCGATCCTGCCCGCTACGATCAGGAGGTCTTTCTCACCACGCACGAGTGGCAGCCTTTCTTCGGCGCAAAGGAGATGGGCACCGACGCCGAGGTGTGGCCGCAAGGTCCGCTTCCCAAGCCGCCAGCGGATTCCACGCCCAACGGTTACGAGATCGGTTACCGAGCCTTTTCGATCAACGGCAAGTCACTCGGTCATGGTGAGCCGGTGCGCGTGAAGCGCGGCGAACGCGTGATGTTTCGCATCCTGAATGCGAGCGCCACCGAGAATATCCAACTCGCTTTTCCGGGTCATCAGTTCGAGGTAGTGGCACTCGATGGCAATCCCGTGCCCACTCCCAGAACAGTTCGCGTGCTCGCGCTTGGCTCTGCGGAGCGCATCGACGCCGTGGTGACGATGAACAATCCTGGCGTCTGGATTCTCGGCACGCCCCACGATGAGGATCGCCGCGACGGCATGGGCATCGTCGTCGAGTATGCGGGTGCGACAGGCACACCGCGATGGATAGCGCCCGCGAAGGAGCCATGGGACTACACTCGCTTCGGCGACGCGCGCACGGTCCCGACACCCGATGAGACAATTCCGATGCGGATCGGCAAGATCAACGGCGGAGCGCACGGCTTCAATCATTGGACGATCAACGATCAGCAATTCGAGCACAGTACGCCGATCCAGATTCATCATGGCCGCCGCTACCGGCTGGCTTTTCAGAATCTCGCCGATGATCCGCACCCGCTGCACCTGCACCGGCACACGTTCGAGGTGGTGAACGTGAATGGCCGTGCAACTGCAGGCGTGATGAAGGACACCGTGGTCGTCCCAGGTTTCGGGACCGTTGATGTAGACTTTGTGGCGAACGATCCCGGCGACACACTCTTCCACTGCCACCAGACCCTGCACATGGACTACGGCCTCATGCGACTGTTCAAGTACGTGTGAGTGAAGTGAGCGCCGCGACGGGCCCTGCGGCGAGGCTGCCGACCTCCGAGTCACAGACGTCGCTCCGCGAGCTCGCGCTTCTCTTCCTCAAGCTCGGCACGATCGCCTTCGGCGGACCGGCAGCGCACATCGGGATGATGGAGGACGAGGTCGTTCGTCGCCGCCACTGGCTCACGCGCGAGCAATTTCTCGACTACGTCGGTGCGACGAACCTGATCCCTGGCCCAAACTCAACGGAGCTCGCGATCCATATCGGACTCGCGCGCCGTGGCTGGCGTGGGCTCGTGGTGGCGGGTATCTGCTTCATCCTCCCAGCCGCGCTCATCGTCGGCGTCATCGCACGAGCCTACGTGCGTTTCGGCAAACTTCCCGCCGCGCAAGGTATCTTGTACGGCATCAAGCCAGTGGTCATCGCGGTGGTCATCCAGGCGCTCTGGGGGTTGAGTCGATCGGCGGTGAAATCGCGATGGCTGGCCGTGCTCGGAATCGTATCAGTTGCCGCGGTTGCACTCGGCGCGAATGAGCTTGCGGTACTCGCCGGAGCTGCCGCGACAGCGGTCGTGGGCACGATCATCAAACGGCGAAGTGCGCCGACGACCCCATCGACATGGGCGAGCGTCTTATCAGCGCGTCTGCCTACCCCGATGCTGAAAGCTGGAAGCACTGCCGTCGCGGCTGGCATGAGCGCGGTCGCAGCCCCGTTCAGTTTGATCAAGCTCTTTCTGGTGTTCTTGAAGATTGGCGCAGTGCTCTTCGGCAGCGGATACGTGCTGCTCGCGTTTCTTCGTGCGGATCTCGTGAAGGGACTCGGCTGGCTGACAGAGCGGCAGCTACTCGATGCCGTTGCCGTGGGGCAGGTAACTCCTGGTCCCGTGTTCACGACGGCCACTTTTGTTGGGTACGTTCTTGGCCGGGCGCCCGGTGCGATCGCAGCTACCGTAGGAATCTTCCTGCCGTCGTTCGTCTTCGTGGCGATCAGTGGTCCGCTCGTTCCACGGATACGTCGCTCGCCGCTCGCGAGCGCGGCACTCGACGGAGTCAACGTTGCGTCGCTTGCCCTGATGGTCGTGGTGGCCGTGCAACTCGCACGGGCCGCGCTCGTAGACCCTCTCGCGATATTCCTCGGCCTTGCGAGCGCGATCTTACTGCTGCGTTTCCGGGTCAACTCCGCCTGGCTGGTGATTGCCGGAGCCGCTGTAGGCATGTTCGCGAGTGCGCGATTCATCCAGAGGTGATTTTCGTGCTGTGGGAATTGTCGCCTTGCCTATCGTGCGCCGGATGGAGAGCACCCTCAGTGGAGTTCATTCTCGGGAAGAAATAATCGTCCCGCCCGCACGCTGCGGATTCCACGTGTGGGTTTCCTGCCGCACGTATCGCGCACACGCGAGCAAGGCATCGTAAATACCGAAGCCGCGCTCGAGCTGTTCGTGATCGTCAGAGAAATTGTGAGAAAGTCCGAGCGATATCGCGAGCAATCCCGCCGCTTGCGGCGCGAGATCAAATCGCGCAGTATCGGCTCCGCGCACAATCGCAGCCACTTCGCCGAGAGCCGGGTCGGTCAGCGCGTACTTCTTGAGAAATGCGTCGAAGCTGCAGAGGGGGCCATCGTGCGATCGCTCCGCGCCTTCGACGTCGAACGGGATAGCGCCCGACTCGTGAGCTTGCGCGATTACGTGCGCGGGAGGAACGAACACGAATTCTACCGCGGGAAAGAGATGCGCGCGTATGTTGAGGGCAATGCACGCCGCTCTGCTTTCAAGTGCGCTTGCGGCGTTGCCCTCCGCCAGGCCTCTCGACGCTCAACAGACGTCAGGGGGCGCGTGCCCACGCGGAGAATCCGTTTGCCGCAATCAGGGATCGGCAAACGATATCGTCACCGTCGCCGTTTCCAACGTACCTCTACGACTCGACCCATTGCTCGAGGCCGACATATGGCGGAGCGCCGATTCCATCACGGACTTTCGGCAACGCGAGCCGCGGGAGGCTGCGCCCGCCACGCAACGCACAGTCGTGAAGGTCGCACGCGATAGCGTCGCTCTCTACGTGGCTGTTCGGGCGTATGACGATGAATCATCGAACATTCGAGCGACACAACTACGGCGTGATGCGGATCTGACGACCGATGACAATGTGACGATTATCATCGACAGTTTTCATGACCGCCGTAGCGCATTCGAATTCCGAACGAATCCCCTGGGAGCGATGTGGGATGCGCAGCTCTCCAGTTGGGATAACGAGAACGCCGATTGGAACGGGATCTGGGAAGTCGCAGTAGCTCGCGACGCACGAGGCTGGACCGCCATGTTCCGAATTCCTTTCCGTACGCTCCGATTCCGCGCCGGGTCGGGCACGACGTTTGGCTTCAACGTGCGACGTTTCGTCCGGCGCAATAACGAAGAGGATCTGTGGCGCTCGTTCGGCCGCACGCAGGGGTTCACGCACCTACAATACGCGGGAGAGCTCACTGGCTTCGGCCGGCTCGATCGGCGACGCGACGTCGACCTGCGGCCGTACGTCCTGGGACAGGCAAACCAGAGCTCTCACGATAGTGTGGGCAATCAGCT
>PLMM01000249.1 GCA_003142495.1 Gemmatimonadota bacterium
CTCGACGCCGTATACGCTTCCAGAGTAACAGGGTTGTGCTCGCCTCACCACTTTTCCGCCACCCTTCCTCCCAACATTTTCAGCACCCAATCACACCCTTGCCCGCTTTCACGTGCGTATCAACGGGTACTTCCCCGCTCGATATTCAGCCTGTAGCGACAGGTAGCTCTCCATCGTGCGCCGGATTCGATCCGTGATCTCCGGCGTCGCCGCACGCGCCACTCGCGCCGGCACTCCCAGCACCACACTCCCCGGCGGAATGCGCATCCCCTCGCGACACACCGCCCCCGCACCCACGAGCGACCCTGCGCNNCGACCCCGTTGAGCAGGATCGCGCCGATAGCGATCAAACAGTCATCCTCCACCGTCGCGCCGTGCAGTACCGCGCGATGCCCAATCGACACGCGCGAGCCGATCGTCAACGGCAATCCCGCGTCGACGTGGAGCACCGCGCCATCCTGAACGTTCGTGTCCGCACCGATCGTGATCGGCGCGCTGTCCGCGCGAATCACTGCGGTCGGCCACACACTCACGCGTGAGCCCATGGTGACATCGCCGATCACCGCGGCGTTCGGATGGATGAATGCGCTGGGATCGATGCTCACAACATGCTCATGCAGCTCAAGGGAAGGCTCAGAACGAAAAGCCGAGGCGGACATACAGGCTCGCGGACGACACGCCGAGTCCGGAGTGATTGACCACCGGAGCGGCGACGCCGATGCGCAAAACGTACGGCACATCGTACGGAACCGCGAGATTGATCCCGAGCTCCGCGCCGGCGCTCGCGATCCAGTGATCGGCGATCGTTCCCGGCGCGCCGAAGCCGCCGCTCGCGCTCCCCGCATCGCCGAACAGCGACAGCGATGTGCGATCGAGGAAGACGGGCCAGAGTCCGAAGCCGCGCTCGGGACGCGTGAACGGCAGCCGATACTCGAGCGATCCCGCGACGATCCGCGTGCCGCTCTCTATTCCCACGGGAAAGCCGCGCACACCGAATGTGCGGCGCGAGCCCAGCGAGATCCCCGGCAGCGCCGCGATGTCCGCGCCACTCGCGCCGCCCAGATCGAACTCGTTCTGCTCGGTGCCATCCGCGACACCGGCCGCCGCACGCAGCGCGATCACGTGGTGCGCCCACGCGCCCACGTCGAGTGACTTGTACGCCGCCACCGCCGCGGACACGTTCTTCGACGCAACGGGGCCGCTGCCCTCGAGCCACTTCAGTCGCCCGGTCGCCGAGAGCGACACGCCATCCTCGGGAGAGATCGAGAGCGTCGGCTGCTGGATGTTCGTCCACCCGGCAGACGATGACAGCTGCCAGTAGCGGCGCGAGGGATCCTCGAGGCCCACGATCATGCCGATCAACTCGGGAGGATCCGTGGTGTAGTCGCGCTGCTCGAGCGTGCCGTATACCGAGATGTACGCATTGCTGCGCACGCGCGGCCTGCTGAACGTCATCCCCACATCGAAGTCGCGCGTGCGACGAAAGAGATCGCCCACGAACGCGCCGCCGCTGTCCAGCGCGCGATACGAATCCCAATACTGATTGACATCCGCCTGCAGCACGGGCTGGCCGAGCCCCAGATAGCGATAGGTGAAGCCGCCCGTGTGCTGCCCATGCACGAAGTCGATCAGCACGTCGGCCGCGTACTCGTGTCGCCCGACGATGTCGCTGCCGCTCGTGTACGCGCCCACCGTGTAACCGCCGAAATTGTCCTGGCCGACTAGTGGGAGCCAGTAGCGCGGGAGGAGCGAGTGCCAGGACGAGTAGTCGTGCGCGCTGGCGGTGCTCGATGCGGGGGGCGGGGGGGCGGGTGTCGTGTCGATGGGTGAGACGATCACAAACCCCTTCAGCATTCGCCGATTGACACTGTCCATCGATGCGATACCGACATGAAAGCCGTCGCTTTCCCATCGCACCGCGGCAATCGACTTTCCATCCGGGGAAATCGACGGCCAGAATACTCCCGTCGTCGCGTCGGTCAACCGCAGCGTGACGCAGCAGCCGGATGCCTGGCCGCGATAGAGTTGTGATACGCCTGTCCGGTCCGAAGCAAAAACAATCGTCGAATCGTTCGCGGTCCACTCGGGCTCCGAGTTCGACGCGCGACTTCGTGTGATGGAGTGGAGCACGCGTCCCATGGTGTCGAGCACGACGATCTCCGTGAAGCCGCCGCGAGTCCATCGCGTCGCCGCGATGCGGTCGCCGCCGCGCGACCACTTCGGCTCCGCCCACTGCGTATCCGGCGACGCGCTCGTGAGCACTCGGATCGACGAGCCATCCGGGCGCACGCGCACGAGCGCCCTCGCCGCGGGCAAGTACTGCACCGCGACCATCTCGCCATCCGCGCGCGCATCGACTTCGGCCAGTCGCGCGGCGTGCGTCAGCTGCGTGACATGACCGTCCTTCTCGCGATAGAGATCGGAGCGATCGCGATACGGATCGGTGAGATCGAGCTGCGAGTACACCACGGAGCCATCGCGGAGCGGCACGTTCGGCGACACGCCGTTGCGCCGCGAGAGCCGTGCTCGCTGTCCGTTTGCGCTCACTCGCTCCAGCGCCGGCGATTGCTTCCCGTTCGACGCGATATAATAGAGCGAACCATCACTACCCCAGCGCGGATAGCCGACGAAGTAGCCGCCCTTCGTCACATCGTGCCAATCAGTCATCGGAGCCTGCTCCGCCGGCGCGCTCGCCACGGCGCTGTCGCGCCACGCGCGCCATGCATCGCTGAAGGAGATGCCGAAGCCCTGCGTCGCCATGTGGTTCAGGCGAAAGGGGATCGTCGCGCCGCTCGACGTCTCGACGAACTTGCGGATCGCGGGCGCGCCGCGCGTGCGCGCGAGATAGTCCATGAAGAGCGCGCCCTCACCGTACGCAATGTCTCCATTCGGATAGCGCGTGGTCGACAGGCTCCACTTGTCGATGCCGAGCACGCCGTGCGCGCGCGCGGTCGACGCGATGATCATCTGCTCGTACGTGCCGTCGACGCGGCCGAAGCCCGTGAGGTCGCTCTCGAAGTAGACGGCAAGCCCCTCGGTCACCCAGCCGGGCTCGTAGAGATTCGGGAAGAGCACCGGCGAGCGTCCGAAGATGTGCTGCGCTACGCGCCACCAGCCGCGCGTGCGATCGAGATGGAAAACGTGCGTGAGCTCGTGCGTGATCACGAGCGAGAGCCAGTCGTCGTAGTAGCGGAGGGACAAGTCATCCAGCGGCGGATGCGCGTAGACGATGATGCGATTCGTCGGGAACGGCGTCGTCAATCCGTTCGCGAAGTCGACGTTGTCCGCCACGACGAGATCGATCGGGCCGCGCGGCTCGGTGAGCTGCGAGGCGAGCTTCGCGTACGCGCGCTCCGCGCTGATAGCCGCGCGCCGCGCCGCCGGCTCCAGCTCGGGCGTGAAGTGGATGTGGAAGTGCTTCGTGTCGATCGTGCGCCAGTGCGCATTGGGGATCACCTGCGCCGAGCCGCGCGTCACCGCGCACGCGAGGAGCACCCCGAGCGCGGCCAGCGCGCGCCCCACGCTCATCGAGCGGACAACGACCGGAAGTAGCTCTCGAGCCCGTCCACGATGGCGGCGGCGTACAGCTTCTGAAATTCGGGCGTGCGCAGCGCGTTCTCCTGCTCGGGGATCATGAGAAACGCGCCCTCGCAGAGAACCGCTGGCATCCACGTCGGCCGCGCGAGGCGCAGGTTGTCGTAGTTGATGCCGAGATTGCGAAGCCCCATGCGCGAAACCATCGCGCGCTCGAGCTCGCGCGCGAGCGGCACCGACTGTGATCGGAAGTAGTACGCGCCCGTCCCGTTCGATGTAAACGGATTGATCCCATCGGGCAGCGCGTTCAGGTGAATCGAGACGAGCGCATTCGCGTTCGCCTTGCGCGCCATGATCGGGCGATCGCCGAGCGCGACGGGGTCGGCGGTGGTGCGCGTCAAGAAGACTTTCGCGCCGCGCGATTCGAGCATCTGCTGTACGTCGAGCCCGATCGCGAGCGTCGGCACCGCTTCGTACAATCCGGTTGGTCCCGTCGCGCCGATGGGCGGATGGCCGGGATCGATGGCGATAGTGAGCCCGCGCAATGGCGATGATGCATCGATGCGCGGTGGCCTGCGCACGCGCAGCACGAACGATCCATTCTGCCAGAAGGCGAGATAGCCGTACGCGGGTTGCGACAGCGAGAGCGTGAAGTGGCCACGATCGCTCGCGTCCTGCGTCCACTTCGCCTCGCGCACGAGCGAGTCGTTCGCGCCGTAGTTCACGATGTCCGTGTTGATCATCGTGTCGTAGAGCGTGACGGTGAGCTCGTTCGCGCTCTCGTCCACGAAGTACGGCGGGCGCGCCGCCATCGGCACCACGAGATCCACCCACTCGGCCTGCGACACGAGGCGCGCATTCCCGGCCACGCGCTTCGCCGGCAGCCACGAGCCCGGCAGCGCATGCAGGTCGGCTGTCGACACCCAGATCTCGAGATTCGAGTCGAGTCGCACTCGCGAGAAGTCGCCGTTGCGCCCCGTGACCTCGAGCGGCGTGCCGGGGAGCAGAAACCACTTGTATGTTCCGCCCGGAATCGGCCGGCCGATCAGCTCCTCGTCGCTCGCGTCGGCGCCCGCGCTGTCGACGCCGAGCGTTGCCCACTGCCGGGCGAGCGCGACGCCAACCGGCGGCACCGCGACGTGAATCGTGTCGCTCCCGCGCGCAAGGAGGAGCTCGGTGCGCGCACGCAGCATTCGCGCGGGCATGTCCGCGGCGAACGAGGTTCCCGCCGCGGTGAGCGCCTGCGCCGCGCCCGCATCGCCGCGCCATACCACGCTCGCATTCGGCGCCGTGCGCACGCTCACGCGCACGGTGTCATCGTCGCGTAGCACGAGGCGGCTCCCCGGCAGCACCGACGCGCTGTCGTAGAGCAGCGATCCATCCGTCGCGAGCTTCACGATCGGAGGCTTGAGCCGAACCGGCTGCTCGAGGCGCGCGGTGTCCGCGCCGGAAACGGCGACGATGTCGTAGCGCGGGCTGTCGACCGCGGGCACCGGGAGCCACGCGAGGAACGCACCGTTCGGCGCGACGGCGACCGGCGCGCCGTTGATCCACAGCTGCGCCTTGCCGCTCCCCACAGAGCCGAAGATGAAGTTCGAGTCGCGCGCCTCGACCAGCGAATTCGCCACCGGATAGATCACGGTCGCCTTGAGCGTGCCCGTCACGAGCGGAATCGGCGGGAGCACCGAGGAAACAGCGGAAGATGGTGACGGGGCCGGAGCGGGGGCGGATGCGGCGGGCGGTGTGGCGGTTGCGCAGGCAGCGAGCAGCACTGAAACGCCGACGAGGGATGAACGCATTGATTCCAACCTAACCACGCGTCCGAACGGGAGGGAGCCGCCGCCGAGCAAAACGTGAGCGGTGACACAATAGCAGTGTGGAATACGATAGCTCTGGTATCGGCAATGTCGGTGCGAATTGGTTAAGTCGTTCTCAGCACTTGCTTTCATTGCCCTTCATATTGACGTAGCCCTATATTCACGCGTCTTACCGGGGAACTCCCTGGAGGCCCAAGCTTGCTGGACTGCGCATTTTGTGGACGCTCGAATACGGCTGAATCGCTGTACTGCATCGACTGCGGAAAACCGGTCGGCGCGGCAGCCGATTCCTCGTCTCCGCTGTCCGCTGCACCGCCCGCCGTTTCGATGCCATTTGTGGGAGCGCGACCGGCGCATCTGCATCGCCTCTCGCCGAGCATCGGCCGGCGAGCGTCGAATGCGGCGCGCGCCTTCGACTTCTCACTCACGCCCCACGCGCCCGTGCCCGGAGGAGAGACAGTGAGCTGCGGATGGTGTGGCAGCATCATCGAGGCGGGGCTTCCGTTCTGCGCGCACTGCGGCCGGCGCACGGACGCGAAGCTCGCGTCGGCCCAGAGCTGCGTGACGTGCGGCTCGGCGATTCGCCCCGAGCTCGACACCTTTTGCGCGACGTGCGGCACGTCGCTCGAAGCCGATGCGCTGGCCACGCCGGGCGCGCCCGGACCGGCGAAGGTCGTCTCGAAGACGCTCCCCTTCACTGCCAAGCGCGTCGACGTCACCGCACGCATCTCGGTGCTCGATGAGCAGGGCGAGCCCAAGCGCACCATCGGCATGAGCGAGCCGGAGCTCACCGTCGGGCGCGGCGCCTGCGATCTGCCGTTCGAGGATGATCAGTATCTCTCGCCGATCCACGCGCGCTTCGTCCTTCGCGAAGGGACGCTCTTCGTGCGCGACCTCGGCTCGTGCAATCGCACGTGGGTGTTCATCGACGGACCGTACTCGCTCGCAGACACCGACGTCCTCCTCATCGGCTCGCAGATTCTCGAGTTCCAGCGACTCGGCACCCCCGCCGCGCCACGCGCGGATGCGGATGGCACACGACGCGTCGGCTCGCTCACGCCCACGCCCGACATCGCGCGCCTCTCGCAGCTGCGCGCCGACGGCAGCGTGCGCGACAGCCAGTATCTCGCGCAGGGGCGCACGATCACGATCGGGCGCGACGCGGGCGACTGGACTTTCCCGTACGACCAGACGATGAGCGGCCGCCACGCGGATCTTCGCGAGCTCGACGGCGCTTTCATCATCCACGACCTCGGCAGCCGCAATGGCGTCGGCGTCGCGGTGCGCGGCGAGCGCGCGCTCAAGGTTGGGCAGCGCGTGCTCCTGGGCGACCAGGTGCTCCGCGTGGAGAGTGTGTGAAGACTTGTCCGAAGTGTGACAAAGAGTACGACGACGCAACGAAGTTCTGTCCCACCGACGGCTCGACACTTCGTTCCGCTGCCGGCGAGGACATTATCGGCTCGGTGATCGCCGATCGGTATCACGTCATCCGCAAGCTGGGTGAAGGCGGAATGGGCCAGGTGTACTTGGCCGAGCACGTGAAGATGGGGCGCATGAGCGCGATCAAGGTGATGACGCAGGCGCTCGCGAATGACATCGATGCCGTCGGCCGCTTCAATCGCGAGGCCGCGAACGCGAGCAAAATGTCGCATCCCAACATCGCCGCGATTTACGACTTCGGAGAGACTCCGGATGGACTGATCTATCTCGCGATGGAGTTCGTCGAGGGCGAGTCGCTCACGAAGCTCTGCGAAGCGCTGGGCGCCCTCCCCGCGCCGCGCGCGGCCGATATCGCGCGGCAGGTGGCCAGCGCGCTCGAGGCCGCGCACGAGCGCGGGATCGTGCATCGCGACTTGAAGCCCGACAACATCATGATCTCGCGCGGTCGCGACGGCGCCGATCTCGTGAAGGTCGTGGACTTCGGCATTGCGAAGGCGGCCGAGGGCGCGGGGCAGAAGGTGACGCGCACGGGGCTCGTCGTGGGAACGCCGGAGTACATGTCGCCTGAGCAGCTCACGGGCGACACGCTCGACGGCCGCAGCGATCTGTACGCGCTCGCGCTCGTGACGTTCAACATGCTCACGGGGATGCTGCCGTTCACGGGGCAGACGACGCAGGAGGCGCTGCTCAAGCGGCTCACCGATCGTCCGCTGTCGCTGGCCGAGGCGCGCTCGGATCTTGTGTGGCCGCCGGCGCTGCAGGCGGTGCTCGATCGCGCGCTCTCGCGCCTCGCGTCGGATCGGTATCAACACGCGAGTGAGTTCGGTGATGCGATCGTCGCGGCGGTGCGAGGGATGAGCACGAGCGAGGTGGAGAAGGCGCCGACGCTGGTGATTCCGGGAACGGTTACCGGGGCCGCGAGCACGAGCGCGAGTGGTGCGCGCGCAGCGACGAGCGGCGCGCGTCCGAGCGCCGCTGCGCCGGTGGTTGCCCGCACGGCGCGCGATAGATATCTCGTGCCGGCGCTGCTCGCGGCGGCGGTGGTGGTAGTGGTGGGTGGCGCGCTGATCAAGAAATCGCGCGACGCGAAAAATGCCGGCGCGGTGGTGGTGGCGAGCAATCCGACTGTGGATTCGGCGGCCGCGTCCGCGTCGAGCACCACGCCGGTACCACCCGTCAAAGCCGA
>PLMM01000251.1 GCA_003142495.1 Gemmatimonadota bacterium
TGGTGGTGCTGTCGGTGCTCTATCACGCGCTCGTGCTCGAGAGGCGAGCGGGGGGATGGGCGCTGTTTTCTACGCCGGCGGAAGAGAAGGCCGGTTAACCCAACAGCTCCATCACCCGCCCCCTCGGCACCTTCGTCCCTTCCGTCGCGAACACCCGCATCACTCGCGTCGACTCGTACAGCTCCTGCGACAAGAGCGGCAGATTAATCGCCGCCGGCCACCCCTTCGCGCCTAACCGCTTCACCTCGCCACCCCGCATCCGCACCGGAAGATCGAGCCCGAGCATCCGCGGCTTCTCCGGATAATCGAGCAGCACCGCGCCCGGCGCGACGCCGAGCTCGCGCGCCAACTCATCTTCCGCCGCGATCACGCGCGCGCGATCGTTCGCGATCCAGTCGCCCTGACCCGCGTCGAGCTCCGTCGACGAGCACTCGAACGCCCGCTTGTGCAGCCGCCGATGGCGCAGCCCGTCGAGTAGCGCCGAGGGCGCGCGCTCGTCGAGGCGATGCAGCAGCCCCTCGTCCGTAAATCCCGCGAGCTCTCGCTCCTCGATCGCGCCGCTCCGCAGCGCATCGTCGACCAGCCGCTTGTACATCGCCGTCGCGCTGCGCACGGCGTGATGCCAGTACACGTTCCGGTACATCTGATACTTCGCGAACAAGAGGGACTCGAGCGCCGCGAGCCCCTTCTCGACGATCCCGATCACCGGCGCGCCGCTCTTCGGATCATCGACGATCGTGAGCGAATGGAGAAGTCGATCGACGTCGATCTCGCCGTAGGGCACGCCGCACATCAGCGCGTCGCGCTTGAGGTATTCGATCTTGTCGAGATCCAGCGAGCCCGAGATCAGCCCCTGCAGCGGGCTCGCGCTCTCGCCCGTGATGATCGCGTGTGCGCGCATCGCGGCGTTCGCGCCGATCGTGCTCGCGAGCACCGTCGCGATCTCGCCGCCCGTGATCAGCGTGCGCGCCACGGCCTCGTGGTGCAGCGCGCCGATCTCCTCGAGCGCGTGCGAGAACGGATAGTGCCCGACGTCGTGCAGCAGCGCCGCCGCGCGCACCACCGCGCACTCGTCGGCCGCGATGCGCGCGAGCTCGCCGCGCTCACGGAGCAGCGCGAGCGTGCGCCCGGTGAGATGGTACGTTCCCAGCGCGTGCTCGAAGCGCGAGTGCGTTGCGCCCGGATACACGAGAAACGCCAGGCCGAGCTGCCGCACGTAGCGCAGGCGCTGAAACACCGCGGTGTCGACCAGGCGCATCGCGTCCGCGTCGAGCGGAATGTTGTTCCAGAGCGGATCGCGAACGATCGTCATCTGCGCGTGCGCCTCACGCGCGCGGGCCCGCGCTCCGCACCGACGCGTCGACGCCATCGGCGAACTGCTCGAAGTTCTTCGCGAACATCTCGGCCAGCGTGCGCGCCTGCGCGTCGTAGGCTTTCGGATCCGCCCACGTGGTGCGCGGTGAGAGCAGCCCGACCGGCACATCGCGAATCGAGTTCGGCACGGCGAGCCCGAACACCGGATCGACCGTCGTCGCCACCCCCGACAGCTCGCCCGCGAGCGCCGCGCGGATCATCGCGCGCGTGTGGCCGAGCTTCATGCGCGAGCCCACACCGTACGCGCCGCCCGACCATCCCGTGTTCACGAGCCACACGTGCGCGTTGTGGCGCTCGAGGAGCTTGCCGAGCATCTGCGCGTAGCGCGACGGATGCCACACGAGGAAGACGGCGCCGAAGCACGCGCTGAACGTCGCCTGCGGCTCCTTCACGCCGCGCTCCGTGCCCGCAACCTTCGCAGTGTAGCCGGAGAGGAAATAGTACATCGCCTGATCGCGCGTGAGCGCCGCGATCGGCGGGAGCACGCCGAACGCATCGGCCGTCAAAAAGATGACGTTCTTCGGATGTCCCGCGCGCCCGCCCGCGACGTGGCGCTTGATGTAGTGCATGGGGTAGCTCACGCGCGTGTTCTCCGTGATCGACTGATCGGCGAAGTCCACTTGGCGCGTGTGCGGATTGAGCACGGTGTTCTCGAGCACCGTCCCGAACATCTGCGTCGTGCGATAGATCTCGGGCTCGCCGTCCGCCGAGAGATTGATCGCCTTCGCGTAGCAGCCGCCCTCGAAGTTGAACACCCCGTCGTCGCTCCAGCCGTGCTCGTCGTCGCCCACGAGAAAGCGATGCGGATCAGCCGAGAGCGTCGTCTTGCCCGTGCCCGAGAGCCCGAAAAAGAGCGCGGTGTCGCCCTGCTCGCCGACGTTCGCCGAGCAGTGCATCGAGAGCACGTTCTGCTTCGGCATCAGGTAATTCATCACCGTGAAGATCGACTTCTTGAGCTCGCCCGCGTAGCGCGTGCCGCCAATGAGGATCATGCGCTTGGCGAAGCTCAGCACGATGAAGGTGCTCGTGCGCGTGCCGTGGCGCTTCGGATCTGCCTGCATCTCCGGCGCGTGCAGCACCGTGAAGTGCGCCAGGAAGCCGGGCAAATCCGCCGACGTCGGACGGAGGAACATGTTCCGCACGAACTGCATGTGCCACGCGTTCGGGCTCACGAAGCGCACGGAGAGCCGGTGCGCGGGATCCGCGCCCGCCCAGAGATCCTGGACGAAGAGATCGCTGCTGCCATTCAGATACTTCTGCATATCCGCGAGCAGCGCGTCGAAGTTCTCGGGCGCGATCGGCCGATTCACCTTCCCCCACCACACATCCTGCGCGACGTCCGGATCGTTCACGACGAACTTGTCGTTCGGTGAGCGCCCCGTGTGCGGCGACGTGACCGCGACGAAGGGCCCCATGTCCGCGAGCATCCCCTCGTCGCGACGCACGGCTTGCTGGATCAGCTCCGGCGCGACGAGGTTCCAGTGCACGCATCCGCTGGGACGCAGTCCCTGTTGCGCGAGGCTGCGATTTTCCACGCGGCCGGAGGCCGTGAGGGTAGGGGTAGGCGCCGCTTCAGTTGTCATTTGTTACGAGATCCGTGAAGTCTGTGTGTGATTGATTGGTCCAGAGTATCAACGCGTGCCAGCTGCGTGCTGCTGCGCATCGATGACGGCAACAGCCGCCATGTTCACGATATCCTGCACTTCCGCGCCCTCTTCGAGCACGTGCACGGGGAGGCGCATCCCTACGAGAATCGGTCCGATCGCGGTCGCGCCGCCCAGATGGTTGAGCAACTTGTACGCGATGTTCCCCGCGCTCAGGTTGGGAAAGATGAGCACGTTCGCGCGCTCCGTCAGGGTGCTGAAGGGGTACATCGTCTTGAGCCTGCGCTCGTCCACCGCGGTGTCCGCCTGCATCTCGCCGTCGACCATCAGCGTCGGGTTCCGCGCCCGCAGCAGCTCCACCGCCCGCGACACCTTCTTCGTCTCGGCGTGCTGCACCGAGCCAAAATTCGAGAAGGAGAGCAGCGCGACGTGCGGCTCGATGCCAAATGTGCGCACGAGCCGCGTCGCGCTCTCGGCGATCTGCGCGAGCTGCTCCGCGGTCGGATCGATGTTCACCGTCGTGTCGCCGCAGAAGACGACGTGCCGTTCGAAGACGAGCATGTACAGCCCGCTCACGATCCCGACTTCGGGCTGCGCGCCGATCACCTGGAGCGCCGGCCTGATCGTCTCCGGATAGTGCAGGTTCACACCGGACACCAGCGCGTCGGCGTGGCCGAGCGCCACCATCACGCTGCCGAAATAGTTGCCGTTCGAGAGCCGCTGATGCGCCTCGGCGAGACTCATCCCCTTGCGCTGCCTGCGCTCGAAGAGGTACTTGGCGTACTCATCGCGATGGCCCGAGCTGTAGGGATCCTCGATCTCGATGTCCTCCATCGCGATGCGGCTCTCCGCGGCGACGCGCTCGATCGTCGCGCGATTGCCGAGGAGCACCGGCTGCGCGATCCCCTCGTCGAGCAGGATGCGCGCGGCCTCGATGATCTTCGGCTCCTCACCCTCGGGAAAGACCACGCGCTTCGGGCTCTGCATGGCGCGGCTCATGATTCCGCGCATGATCCCGCGCGCGCGGCCGAGCCGCGTCTCGAGCGAGGTGCGATAGTCGTCGAGGTCGATGAAGTGCGTCGCGACGCCGGTGGCGACGGCCGCCCACGCAACCGCGGGCGCGACCCAGAGCAGCACGCGCGGATCGAAGACGTACGGGATGATGTACTCCTTCCCGAACGTCACCGACGACAGGCCGTAGAGGCGCGCGACGGAGTCCGGTACCCCTTGCTTGGCGAGGGAAGCGAGCGCGCGCGTCGCCGCCATCTTCATCTCCTCGTTGATCTGCGTCGCGCGCACGTCGAGCGCGCCGCGGAAGATGAACGGGAAGCCGAGGACGTTGTTGACCTGGTTCGGATAGTCGGAGCGGCCGGTGGCGATGATCGCGTCGTCGCGCACGGCGCGCACCTCGTCCGGTGTGATCTCCGGATTCGGATTCGCGAGCGCGAAGATGATCGGGCGCTCGGCCATCTGCGCGACCATGGAGCCCGTGATCACACCCCCTGCCGACAGCCCGACGAAGACATCCGCGCCCACGAGCGCCTCGGTGATCGTGCGCATCGGTGTCTCCCGCGCGAAGCGGGCCTTGTACGGATCCATCGCCACCGGGCGCCCCGCGTACACGACGCCGTGCAGGTCCGACATCGTGATGTTCTCGCGCTTCACGCCGAGCCGCACGTAGTGCTCGGCGGTGGAGAGCGCGGCGGCGCCCGCGCCGGAGAAGACGACGCGCACGTCCGCGATGTCCTTCGTCACGAGCTCGAGCGCGTTGAGCAGCGCGGCGCCGGAGATGATCGCGGTGCCGTGCTGATCGTCGTGAAAAACGGGAATCTTGAGCGCCTCGCGTAGCGTCTGCTCGATGTAGAAGCAGTCCGGCGCGCGAATGTCCTCGAGGTTGATGCCCCCAACCGTCGGCTCAAGCAGCTTGCAGAAAGTGATCAGATCATCGGGCACTTCCGAACCGACCTCAATATCAAAGACATCGAGGTCGGCGAACTGCTTGAAGAGATTGGCCTTTCCTTCCATCACCGGCTTCGAGGCCAGCGCGCCGATATTGCCGAGCCCGAGCACGGCGGTGCCGTTGGTGACGACGGCGACGAGATTCCCCTTGGCGGTGTACTTGTACGCGTCCTCGGGGGTCTTCTGGATCTCGAGACACGGCGCGGCGACGCCGGGCGAGTATGCCAGCGAGAGGTCGCGCTGATTGTCGAGCGGTTTGGTGGGTACGACGGCGATCTTGCCGGGCCGTCCACGCGCGTGATAGTCGAGCGCGTCCTCCCGATCATAACTCATGCACGGAAGGTAATGACGGGGCTTCTACGATGTCAGCAGCCGGCGTAGGTTATCCCGCACAGGTTGTTTGACTACCCGCAGCGGAGCCCAGTGACACCATCATCCGTCTCGCCCGCGCGCGCCACGATCGTTCGCTGCGTGCTCATCGCGCTCGCGCTGATTGCGCTCTCGATGCTCGGGGATGGCTGGGTTGCGGACAACGTGCGCTTCGGCCGCGTGTACGAGACGGATTGGGGGCGGATGCTGCGCAACTTCGGCTACCTCCCTTTCTGGCTGCTCGCGGCGCTCGCGCTCGCGCTGCACGATCGAGATCAATCAGCGTGGAGCTGGTGGAGGCGCGGCGCGCTGCTCGCGGGGGCGCCGACCGCGGCGGGGATCGTCGGCGAGCTGCTCAAGATTCTCGTACGCCGGATGCGTCCGCCCGGCGTCGGCAACGCGTACGCATTTCGTCCGTTCAGCGATCACCCCTTCAGCTCGCGCGGCCTTGGCTTTCCGAGCAGCCACGCGGTGGTCGCGTTCGCGGCGGCGGCGATTCTCACGGCGATGTATCCGCGCGCGAAGTGGGTGTGGTACGCGGCGGCGGTGGGGTGCGCGGTGAGCCGGCTGCTCGCGCACGCGCACTACCTGAGTGATGTGGTTGCGGGGGCGGCCGTCGGAATCGGAGGCGCGGCGCTGGTCTGGCGCCTCGCGGCGCCGCCGGCGGAAGCGGACGCTCTAGCCTCTTGCGGCGGCGTCATTGACAAGCCCAATGATGAACGTTGATCCCACACCGACCTCGCTCTCCATCGTCAGCGTGAAGCCCATCTGCTCGCAGAGCGAGCGCGAGATCGCAAGTCCGAGTCCCGTACCGCCGTAGAGCCGCGTCGTGCCGGTATCCGCCTGCTCGAAGGAGTTGAAGATCGCGGCGGCGCGATCGGGGCGAACGCCGATGCCGGTGTCGCGAACCTCGATGCGTATTGGCTCGCGCGCATCGTTGCAGATCACCGCAAGCGTGATCGTGCCTCGCTCGGTGAACTTGATCGCGTTCGAGAGCTGATTGAGCAGCACCTGGCGCAGGCGGTGCGCGTCGGCTCGCAGGAAGATGCGGTCGCGCGGCAACTCCGCCACCAGTTGCACGCCGTCGCGCGTCTGCCCATCGCACTGCGCGATGAGATCGTGAACCATCTCGTCGAGCCGGACGGTGGAGAGCTCCATCTCCATGTGCCCTGCCTCGACCTTCGCGATGTCGAGGACGTCGTCGATGAGCCGCAGCAGGTGCACGCCGTTCGCCTGGATGCGATCGAGATTNNGTGCGGATCTCGTGGCTCATGTTCGCGAGGAACTCGCTTTTGGCGCGACTCGCGCGCTCGGCTTCTTCCTTCGCGGCCTGGAGCGCTTCCTCCGTCGCTTTGCGCTCGGTGACGTCGGCCGACGTGCCTGCCGCCCTCAGAGGCGTGCCGTCGGCTGCGCGCTCGGTGATCTTTCCCTTCGACGCGATCCAGCGCCAGGCGCCGTGTATGTCGCGGAGGCGGTATTCGGTCTCGTGGAAATCGAACTTGCCGTCGAGGAATTCCTGAAAGCGCTGAAAGGCGACGATCTGATCCTCGGGGTGCGCGATGGACCTCCAGTGCTCGATCGAGGAGTCGAACGGCTCGTCCCCGTAGCCGAGCATGCCGCTCCACCCCTTGCTTCGATACACCTCGCCCGTGATGCAGTCGTAGTCCCAGACGAAGTCCTGCGCACCATCCAGCGCGGACTGCAGCCGACGCTCGCTGTCCTGCGCCGCCTTTTGCGCGCGAAAGGTCGCGCGCGACTCCGCTTCCAGCTCGCCCACGGTGAGCTGCAGCTCGCGCGTGCGCAGAGCCACGAGCGACTCGAGCTCGTCGCGCTGCGACGCCATGAGCTGCTGCACCATCTTCTGATCGTGGATGTCCGTCGAGGTGCCGAACCAGCGATGCACCTTTCCTCTTTCGTCGCGCAACGGCACCGATCGCGAGAGGAACCAGCGATACTCGCCGTCCGCGCGTCGCAGGTGACACTCGTGCTCGAACGGTTGCTCGGTCGCGAGCGCGTGCACCCACTTCGCGACCCACGCCGCCTTTTCATCCGGATGAAGAATTGATCGCTCGGCGATGAACTCGAGATCGCCCTTCGACAATCCGAAGTATTCGTACCAGCGCCGATTACAGTACTCGACCTGGCCGGGGCCGTTGGTGATCCACACCAGCTGCGAAATCGCCTCGGCGATCGTGGTGTCGTAGTTCGCGATGTTGATGGGCGGCGAGCGATCGAACGCCGCGCTCGTGTCCGTCACTGCAGTGATGGAGCCCGCGACACACGTGCCCTCCGAAACCGCCCACCAGCGGAGCGTCATGTCGAAGTGGAATTCGGTGCCGTCCTTGCGCACTCCGATCCAGCGTCGCCGGCCACCGGCGAGCGCTTCGGGCAGCTTCGCCCCGCGGCTCCGCATCCCCTGTTCGTGCGCGGGGCGGTACTTCGGCGGAACGAGAACGATGTACGAGCGCCCGAGCATCTCCGCTTCCGTGTAGCCGAACATCTCGGCGGCCGCGTCGTTCCACACGGTGACGCGCCCCTTTCGATCGCAGCCGATGAGCGCGTCGACGGAAACGGATGGGGCGAAAGCGGTTACGGGCGCAGGGGAAGTGGAGAGTGTCATTCACTCTAGCGTCGGAGGGCACCCGGAAAACTTGAGCTGAGCGCGCGCTCAGCTCGCCGCAAAACCCCGCAGCAGATGCAGCATGCAGCTGTCGGTGAGCATGTCGTTGTCGAGCTTCGGCGTCTCGAGCACCTTGGCCACGCGCGCGAGGCGCGGGTCGGTCATGATGCGCCGGAAGGGCGCCTCGCCGAGCGAGCCGAAGCCGATCAGCTCGTGCCTGTCGCGACGCGAATTGAACGGCGTCTTCGAGTCGTTGAGATGCATCACGCGCAGCCGCTC
The DNA here is from genome assembly GCA_003142495.1 of Gemmatimonadota bacterium. Classification (GTDB taxonomy): domain Bacteria; phylum Gemmatimonadota; class Gemmatimonadetes; order Gemmatimonadales; family Gemmatimonadaceae; genus FEN-1250. The sequence goes on from PLMM01000251.1 coordinate 8,206, forward strand.
CCAACCCAGCGCGCTCTCGAAGCGCGCCCAGACATCGTCGTACGCGCCGACCAGATCGTAGCCCGCCGAGTAGATGTGGCACGTGTCGACACAAACACCGATGCGCGAGCGATACCGCTCGGGGACGCGGCCGATGATGTCGGCGAGCTCCTCGAAGGTGGCACCGAGCGAGGTGCCGGAGCCTGCGGTGGTCTCCATGCAGAGCACCGTGTCGCCGGGTGCGCGCGCGAGCGCCTCGCTGATCGCGTCCGCATTGCGCGCGATCCCGCTCTCGCGATCGTCCATGAAGTTGCCGGGGTGCGACACGAGATACGTCAGCCCGAGCGCCGCGCAGCGCTCGAGCTCGCACACGAACGACTCGATCGACTTGCGACGCAGCGCCTCATCGGGGCTCGCGAGATTGATAAGATACGAGTCGTGCGCGATCGTGACCTCGACGCCGTGCTTCGCGAGCCCAGCGCGGAAGTCGTCGCGCTCAAGGTCGTCGCACTCGCGCTCGGCCCAGCGATTCCCCTGCTTCGTGAAGATCTGCATCGCGGTCGCCTTGATTGCGCCCGCGCGCGCCGGCGCGGCGGGTGTGCCGCCGGCAGCCGAGACGTGTGCGCCGAGGAGAAGGCTCACTACGGAGTCGCTCGCAAGAAGTCCATCGGGTCGACCGCGTGCCCCTGCGGCCGCAGCTCGAAGTGCAGATGCGCGGGGAGATCGGGATCCGCGGTGCCGACGTAGCCGATCACCTGTCCCTTCGTGACGACCGCATCCTTCTGCGTCGTGATCTTGCTGAGCGAGCCATACACGGAGTAGTCGCCGCCGGGATGTTGCACGATCACCGTGAGCCCGTACGTCCCGAACTGGTCGGCCACGAGCACCTTCCCCGCTGCCACGGCGTGCACCTCCGTGCCCGACGCGGCCTTGATGCCGATGCCGTTCCAGCGGACGGTCGTGTTGTTGGGATTGACGACGCGTCCGAAGCTGTAGATGATCGGACCCTGCACGGGCCAGTCCATCGTGCCAGCGCTCTTGCGAATCGTGCTCGCCACGCGTGGCGCGCTCGGCGACGAGCGCTCGGCGCGCAGTCGCTGCGACTCGAGCGAGGCGATCACGTTGGTCAGTCGCGATTCGTCGCGCGAGATCGCCTGGAGGCGCGCGTCGGTGTCCTGCGCGCGGCGCTTCGCGGTGGCGAGGCTGCGCGACTGCTCGAGCCGCAGCGTCTTGAGCCGGTCTTCCTCCTCGGCCTTCTCGTCGAGATTGAGCTTGATGCTCTCCTGAAAGCGCACGAGGTTCGCGCGCTGATGGTTGATCTGGTTGCGCAGGTCTTCGACGCGATGGACCAGTGTCTGATCGCGCACCGCGAGGAGATGCAGATACTTGTAGCGCGCGAGCAGCTCGCCGAAAGAGCGCGCGGAGAGGAGCACCTCGAAGGAGAAGAGCGGACCGCGCTTGTCGATGTCCACGAGGCGGCGGCGCAGCGTCGACTGTTTGACGGTGATCTCATCCTGCGCGCGCACGAGATCGGACGTGGTGGTGCCAACCTCGCTCGAGATCGCGTCGAGCTGTGCGTCGAGCGAGTGCATCACGCGCGCGGTGACGTCGGCCTCGCGGTCGAGTGTCTCCACCTCTTCGGAGAGATCGTGCACGGTGTTCTGCAGGCTCGTGCGACGGCGCTGCAGCTCCTCGCGCTCGTTCTTGAGCGCCTCGAGCCGCGCCTTCTCATCCTTCAGCCGCTGCTCGGCGCTCTTCTGATCCGCGTTTTGCTGCGCCCTGGCAACGGGAGCGACGGAGAGCAGCAGCGCGAGAACGAGGGCAACGCGCGCGCTCAGGCGCGGCGTAGATGCCTCCCGACGGAGAGCGCGCTGCCGAGCAGTCCGATGATCCCGCCGCCGAGCACGCCGAGGAAGGCGATGCCCGGATCGAAGAAGACGGTCTGGATGAGATTGTGGCTGATGAGATAGTTCGCGCCCCATGTGAGCAGCAGCGCGAGCAGCCCGCCGATGAGCCCCTTGAGAAAGCCATCGATGAGGAAGGGACGGCGCACGAAGCCGTCGGTCGCGCCGACGAGGCGCATGATCGAGATCTCGCGCGAGCGCGCGAGCACCGTCATGCGGATGGTCGTGCCGATGATGATCACCGCGACGGCGGCGAAGAGCAGCCCGAGCGCGATCCCCGCGGCACCCGCGATGTTCCGAATGTCGTAGAGCTTCTTCACCCAATCCTCGCCGTAGCGCACGTCGTCGACGAACGGGTACGTCTGGATGCGCTGCGTGACGTCCTTCACGGTCGCAGGATCGCGATGCCCTTCCTTGAGGCGAACCTCGAGCGACGGCGGGAGAAAGCTCGCGTCGAAGACATCCTGAAATTCCGGGAGTTCCGCGCGCGCGCGCGCGAGCGCCTGCTCGGGCGACACCTGGTCGACGCGCGCGACCTCGGGGAAGGCGGAGATGTCGCCCATCGCCGCGCTGATCGATTCCGGGAGCGTGCCGTCCGCGAGGAAGGCGACGATCTCGACGTGCTCCTCGACGCCGCGCAGCGCGCGATCGACGTTGAGCACGAGCAGGCCGAACAATCCGAAGGCGAACAAACTGAAAGCGATCGTGACGACGCTCAGAGTGCTGAGGAGCGGTGAGCGTCGCACGCCGAGCATGACTTCGCGAAAGGTGAGTCGCATCAGGCTGGCGTCGACGAGGTGACGGTGGCCGCGCCGCCGTTTCCGTCAGCGGAATCGAACACGAGCTGCCCGCGATTCACCTCGATCACGCGATACGTGTTGCGCTTCACGAGCTCGAGATTGTGCGTCGCCATGAGCACCGCCGTTCCCGCCGCGTTGATGTCGCGCAGCAGCTGGAAGACTCCGCGCGTTGCGCGATCATCGAGGTTGCCGGTGGGCTCGTCGGCGACGAGGAGCACCGGATCGTTGACGAGCGCGCGCGCAATCGCGACGCGCTGCTGCTCGCCGCCGGAGAGCTCCTTCGGATAGCTCGTCCCCTTGCTCGCGAGCCCGACCTGCGTGAGCAAGCGGCTCACACGCGCCGGAATTCCCTCGCGCGGCGCGCCGGTGACCTCGAGCGCGAAGGCGATGTTCTCTTCCGCCGTGCGATCCTCGAGCAGGCGAAAGTCCTGGAACACCACTCCGATGCGCCGCCGCAGCCGCGGAATCTCGCCGCGCGGCAGCCCACTCGTGAGCGATCCGCTCACGCGCACCTCGCCCGCCGTCGGCCTCTCCTCGACGATCACGAGGCGCAGGATCGTCGACTTGCCAGCGCCACTCGGCCCCGTGAGAAACGCGAACTCGCCCTTGTTGACGCGAAAGGTCACGTCATTGAGGGCGAGTCCCGTACGCGGATATTCCTTTACGACGTGCGAGAAACGGATCATCGGCGGATCGCGCTCGGTTCGAGTTCGCGAAAGATGGCGCGGGGGGCGGCTACGGGAAGATACACGCTCGTTCGCGCCGCGTGCCGTGCGAAGCGCAACTCAGCCGCGCAGCGCCTGGTCGAGATCGGCAATGATGTCGTCGGGATCCTCGATTCCAACACTGATGCGAAGGAAGCCATCGGGGACGCCGAGCGCCTTGCGCTCGTCGAGCGAAAGATGCTCGTGCGAGGAGAAGCGCGGCTCCGACACCAGCGTCTCGAGCCCGCCGAGGCTCGGCGCGTGCGTGATGGTGCGCAGCCGCGAGACCATCTTCGTCATGGCATCGCCGCCGTCGCGGTGCACAATCGCCATCATCGCGCCCATACCGTCGAGCGTCGCGAGCGCGATCTCGTGGTCCGGATGCGACGGGAGCCCCGGATACTGCACGGTGCTCAGCTCGGGGCGCGTCTCGCACCAGAGCGCGACGCGCATCGCGTTCCCGGTCGCGCGCTTGATGCGCACGTCGAGCGTCTTGAGGCCGCGCTCGAGCAGCCAGCACGCGAACGGATCCGGCGCCTGCCCCCACACGGTCATCTTCCGGCGCACCTCTTCGATGTACGTGGCGGTGCCGAGCACGGCGCCCGCGACCACATCGTGGTGCCCGTTCAGAAATTTCGTGGCCGAGTGGACAACGACGTCGGCGCCGTGCTCGAGCGGGCGGAAGGCGATCGGCGTCGCGAAGGTCGAGTCGACGACGAGCGCGACGCCGAGCTCCTTCGTGAGCACCGAGATCGGCTTGAGGTCGAGCACGCGGCACGTCGGATTCACGGGCGACTCGACGAAGATCGCGCGCGTGTTCTTGCGCAGCCGTCTCCGCCATCCGCGAGACTCCGTCGGATCGACGAGTGTGCACTGGATGCCCATCGCGGGAAGCTCTTTCGTCACGAGCTCGTGCGTGCCACCGTAGATCCAGCTGCTCACCAGGAGATGATCGCCGGGGCGCAGCAGCGCGAGCAGCGCGCACGCGGTCGCGCCCTGTCCGCTCGCGAGCACCAGCCCGGCCTCAGCACCCTCGAGGAGCGCGAGTCGCGACTGCACGAGCTCCGCGTTCGGGTTGTTGCCATAGCGCGGATAGCGCATCCCCGCGCCCGTGCCGATCTCCTGCACGAAGTTGACGCTCTGATACAGCGGGAAGTCGACCGGCTCATCGACGACGTGCGCATCGCGGCCGCCGTGAACGGCGAGCGTCGCCAGCGTTGGCGATTTTGGAGGCTTGCTGCTGTGCGTCACTGACTGCTCCGAGAGGCTAGACGAGGCCTGGATTGCGCGGCGTGCCGTACGCTGCTTTCACGAGCGTAATGATCTCCGAGGGCGACGCGCCCGCGACATCGCGCAAGACGACATCGCCGCGCGGCAGCGTATCGTCGATGCGCACCGTCGCAAGCTCCTGCCGCCGCGGGCCGTGCACCCACACGAGCTCTCCGTCTTCGATCAAGCGCATGCGCGCATCGTCCGCCCGCATGCGCACCTCCGTTCCGCGCTCGGCGTCGCCGGCGCGCGTGGCGATCAGCCGCGCGACGCGGAGCGGAGCGTTGTGTTGACCACTCACGTCACCGCGCCTACCACCACGTAGCCGCCGTCGAGCTCCATCGCGAGCCGGCGCCGGCAGAGTGCGCCGATCACGCGCTCGACCTGCTCGGGCGCGATCCCTGCCTCGCGCGCCAGATCGACCGCCATCGCGCGACCGAGGCGCGACATCGCCTCCCACGCGCGACGCTCCGGATCATCCACGGTGCCGACGAGCACCACGGTGCCGTCCTCCGCCTGCGCGACGATCGCGAGGCCGTGCCGCTCGAGCACCGTCTCGATCGCATCGAGATGCGAATCGCTCACCCCGCGGAAGAGAAAGTACGCGTCGCGCGGTGCAGACGCCTCGGCGTAGCGCATGAGGAGCTTCGCGACGATCTCGTCCGCGCACGAATAATCGAGCAACCCGACGTGCGAGAAGTCGATCACGGTGAGCGAACGGTCACCGAGCTCCGAAAGCTGTTTCTCGATTCCGTCGCGAACGGCGGCGCCCGTGGGGCGCGTCACCAGATCAGAATAGAGGTCGCACACGGTGCGGCGAAGCACGGTGCTGAGGTCGATGTGATTGATCACCGGTCGGTAATCCGCTCCGGTATGGTTATTTGCATCTGTGCACCTGGAAACGGCGGAAGCTTCTCTTCGAGCGGGACATCCTCGTCCCAGCTCGGTACGATTGCGATTCGGGCAGTGCCGGAGCGAACGGACAGCTTGCCGTCCCACCGGCCGATGTAACGACGGACGCCGGCGAGCCCCTGCCCGCGTCCAGGATCACGAAAACGGCTCACGCCGCGAATGACGGCCTCTTCGAGCGCCATGCCGTCATCCCAGCGATCGCTCATGCGCCGGCCCTGCGCGCTCTCGAGCGATTGACGGAAGCCGACGCCCGCATCGCACACGGCGATCACGACGACGCGGCGGCCGAGCCGCTTCTGCCAGCGATACGTCTGCACGGCGACCCATCCGCCACGGCCCGCGTGCTCGACGATGTTCTGGCATGCCTCACTCAGCGTCATCGCAAAGCCCATGGTGGCCTTCGCGTCGATGTTGAGCTCCTTCACGAGAATGGAAGCCGACTTCTGCTGAATGCGCCCGACGACCTCGTGCACATCCTCGCTCTTGGCGACGGAGGTGATCTCGAGCAGGACGTCGGACTCACCGCTGGCGCGCGCGCGATGCACGGTGCCGTGCATCTCGAAGAGATCCTCGGCGTGCTTGAAGAAGCCGGTGCGCGCCCAGTACGACCCCGTCTCCTCGGATTCCGGCGACACGAGCGCGGGCTTCTCGGCGCGCGTCTGCGCGAGGGTGAGCAGCGCGGTGAGCCCGTACGGCGATGCCCACCGCGTATGGCGGCCGTCGAGCAGCACCTTCTCGTCGATCGGAATCGGCGCGAGCTGCTCGAGCACCGTCTCGAATGTCCGCTCGTCGAGCGAGGGCGGGAGATTGATGACCGTCGTCATTGTGTGATCAGCTCCCCGCGCAGATGACGGGTGAGTCCCGAAGCTCCGCGAAACATCACGTTGCGCGCGGCCGCGCCGTGCGCCGCGCGCATCGCTACGGCGATGTCATCGCCCGCGAGCAGGCGGGCGAAGTACGTCGCGCCCCACACGTCGCCGCAGCCAGTCGGATCGCCGGTGTCGAACGTCGTGGCGACGGGGACGAGCGCCGTGCGCAGCGGACCGACATCGATCGCGGTGCTCGCCGCCTCGAGATCCGCGAGGCTGTCGAAGCCGGGCGCAGCGAAGTAGACCGCGCCGCGCGAGCCGAGCGTGACGATGAGGCAGCGGA
>PLMM01000098.1 GCA_003142495.1 Gemmatimonadota bacterium
TCGGACGGGGCGGCCGGTGGCGCCGTTGACGATGGCGCTGCGGGCCCATCGCCGCTCGAACTGCCTGCGCTGCCTGCGCTGCCTGCGCTGCCCGCGGATGACGAACCCGCGTCGCTCGATGGGCTGCCGTTCGAATCCGGCGATCCGGCCGGCGGATCGAAAGCCCCTCCGCTGCCCGCGATTGCCGCTCCACCAGCGGGCTGCGTACGGTTCATCGCATCCGCCGCGTGCGCGGTGGAGAGCATCCGCTCTCCCGCACCTACGCCGCTGAGCACGCGCGCGAAAGTGAAACCCGCGAGACTCAGCATGCCGAGGCCACTCGCGGCCTGAAGTGTGAGCATCGCTGCGTCGTCGCCGATGGGATGCCGTGTCGCCGCGGGGAGCATTCGAATCCCCACGAGCACACGCCACGCCCGACGTCCCTGGCCGAAAAGGGTGATGAGTAGAACTGCGGGCCATACGATGGGCCCCTTCATCACCGCCTGAAGTCCAGACGTGGTTGGAAAGCCGCCGATGATGAGGTAGAGCATGGACGGCGCGATCAGCACTAGCCAGATGATGACCGACGGACGCCGCAGTGCGCTTCGCACGCTGGTGCCCACGTTGCTCGGCATCCACGCGGGTGGCAGCAGCGGCGGCGCCGCTTGCTGCGATAGCCTGCGATCGACACTGTCTCGTTCGGCGACCATCGCATCGCGCATATCGTCGACGGTGCCGGGAGCGGCGGCACGCGCCGCGTGGTACGCGCGTCGAGCCCTGTCGAAGCCGCACACCCAAGGTATCGACCAGGGGAGCCGGCTGACGGCGGCCGTGAGCGTGCCGGCGAGGCGCGACGGCGCGGACTGCTCCGCGGCGAGGAGGGGACCGAGCGCCATGCCGGCGCGTTGCGACGGCTGGTCGAGCCACCACGCGACGACTACGCCGACGAGCACGAGGAGAGCAAGCGCGCTGTCGAGAAGGCGCATTGGCGCCGCGATCGGCGAGAGCCACGTGTACTGTATGCTGGCCGCGTTTCCAGCGGCGTGATTCAGGCAGATCAGTACGAGTAGCCCGACCGCCGTGGGGCGCGCCCACTTCTTCGGATTGCGCAGGAACAATCCAATAGCGAGGCCGCCCAGTGCGGACCACGCGAGATGCCAGTTCACGCGAACGGCGTTGCCTGCGAAGAAGACGCCGAGTGGGATCCACGACGTCAGGGTGCGCGCGATGCCGGGGACGAGGGGAGTGGCGCTGCCAATCGTCAATGCGTAGCCGCCGCTCACGCTCTGTGCGGTGCTGGCGTAGTCGGCATACCGAAAGAGATGCTCGGCCAGTCCGAATCCCGAGCCGGTGGCCGCGGCGATCAGCAGACAATCCGTTACCGACCATTGGCGGCGGATCGCAGGAATCAGAAACAGCACGAGCAGAGGCAGCAGCTTCATCGCCTCTTCGATGAACGGGTCGACCGTGTACGCTGCGACTCCCGTCAGGTCGAAGACCGCCTTCCCGAACACGTGCGCGGCGATGCGAATCCAGGAGAGCTGGAGGAAGGCCGTGACCGGGCCGATCGCATAGAAGCCGACGGCCATCGCCGCGAGCACTGTGCGCACACGAACGGTGCGGGCGAGGCTCGTCAGGACGATCAACTGGATGACTCCCCACACCTGCGCGAAAATAATCGCGAGGATCATGCGCTCTCCGGAGTGTTCGCTTTAAGTCTGGCGGCGATCGGGCGTCAGACTTGTATCCCTTCGTCCGGCCGGGAGCAAGGGGGCCACCTCACTGCAGGAGTCATCCCATGGAGTTAGGGATTGCTGGCGTCTACCGCCGATTCAGCGGGCACGCTCGCGAACAGTGCGGCGACCAGAATTCCAATCATCGATACCATGGGCCTCTCCTCTCGGCGTGCAAGCGCGCACGCGAGAGAGACGACGATCACATTTCCCTGATTACCGCGTCGACGCAGCCCAACGCTATGCCTCGATGATCACCTTGAGCGCCTTCGTCTCCGCGGCGTGTCCGAAGGTGTCGTATGCCTCGAGGATGTGCTCGAAGCTGAATCGGTGCGTGATCAGCTGCTTCGGATCGATGCGGTGCGAGCGGAGCACCTCGAGCAGCATCGGCGTGCTCGCCGTATCGACGAGCCGCGTGGTGATCGTGATGTTCCGATCCCAGAGGCGCTCGAGATGGAGCTCGACCTTCTTCCCGTGCACGCCGATGTTCGCGATGGTGCCACCCGGCGCTATCAGCGTCTCGCACAGCTCGAACGTCGATGCAATTCCCACGGCCTCGATCGCGGTGTCGACGCCGCGACCTCCCGTCATCTTCATCACCGCCTCGGCGGCCTTGCCATCGGTGCTGTTCACCGTCGCCGTAGCGCCAAATTTCTTCGCCACGTCGAGCCTGTTGTCATCGAGGTCGATCATGATGAGCTGCGCGGGAGAGTAAAATTGCGCCGTGAGGAGCGCGGCGAGCCCCACCGGGCCGGAACCGACGATCGCCACGTTCGATCCCGGCGCCACCCTGCCGTTGAGCACCCCGCATTCGAAGCCAGTCGGCAGGATGTCGCTCAACATGACGAGCGCCTCCTCGTCCGCACCCTTCTCGATCGGATAGAGGCTCGTGTCGGCGTACGGAATGCGTACGAACTCCGCCTGCGTGCCGTCGATCTCGTTGCCGAGAATCCAGCCACCGGTGGTGCAATGCGAGTACATGTTGCGGCGGCAATAGTAGCACTTCCCGCAGAACGAGACGCACGAAATGAGCACGCGGTCGCCCACGTGAAAGGTCGTCACGTTGTCGCCGATCGAATCGATGATGCCGACGCCTTCGTGTCCGAGGATGCGGCCGGGAGGGCAGGTGGCCAGATCGCCCTTGAGAATGTGCAGGTCGGTGCCGCAGATGGTCGTCTTCGTGACCATCACGATGGCATCGGTCGGCGCCTTGATCTGCGGCTTCGGCTTCTGCTCCACCGACATCTTCCCCGGTCCCCCGTACACGAGCGCTTTCACCTTTCAACTCTCCGTTCGCATCTGCGGCGCGGCGAGAACGGATGTCTGCAGCGCGAACCGCACGTACTCCGACCGATGCGAGAAGCCGAGCTTTTCGCCGATCCGTTTCTTGTAGGTCTCGACGGTCTTCTT
>PLMM01000025.1 GCA_003142495.1 Gemmatimonadota bacterium
GCGACATCGGTCTTCGCGGCAACGACTTCGTTCGGTGCGGACGTGGGCTCACGGTAGACGGCACGGACATCGACTCGGGCGTCTGCCAGGGTGCAGCCAAGAACGCGCTCTACATCGATGCGAGCGGCTTTCCGGTACTGGATCCCACCGATCGCGTTATTTCCGACCCCGATCCACACTGGACGGGCTCGATTCGCACGAGCTTTCACATCAGCAAGTTCCAGGTTTCAGCACTCGTCGATCACAAGCAGGGCGGCGATGTGTGGAACGGAACGCGCGGTGCGCTCTACAACTTCGGCACGCACAAGGACACGGACATNNCACCTTCGGTAAGGATTATCCGTATCTGAGCGGGGCTGTCGTTGGACCTGGGGCTGGTACGCCAGTCGTGATCGACCAGGGTTGGTTCCAGGGTCTCGGCAGCGGCTTCAACGGACCATCCTCGCAGTTCATCGAGGATGGCACGTACACGAAGCTCCGCGAGATCTCCGTTGCGTACACGTTCGATGGCAAGTGGGTACCGAATCTCATCGGCCTCACCTCCATCGATCTGCGCCTGGCGGGACGTAACCTGGTGACGTGGACGAAGTACAAGGGAATCGATCCCGAGACGAACCTGGCCGGCGCGCTATTCGCGACGCAGGGCATCGACTATTTCAACAACCCGCAGACTCGGTCGATCGTTGTTTCGGTCGGCCTGAATCGCTGAGCGAAGGAGAACCCCAAGGTGAAAACGAAACTCAAGGGAGCGATCTGCGCGGCGGTATTGGTGATCGTCGCAGCGGGTTGCAATAACTTTTTGAAGGGTGGGGATCTGACCGTCGATCCGAACAACCCGCTCAACGCCACGCCGAAGCAGTTCTTTTCTTCGGTGCAAGCCAACCTGTGGCAACTGGAGTCGGGCGATCTCGCCAGGCTCACCAGCCTCTGGACGCAGCAGCTAGTCGGTGACGCGCGCCAGGCGCAGGGTATCTACGACTACACCGGCGTCACGGAAGGCACGTACGACGCCGAGTTCGCACGTATCTACCAGGGCGGTGGAATCCTCGATCTGCGAAAGATCGACGCGACCTCTAGCACGTTGGGCGACAGCATCTTCCTCGGCGTCAGCAAGGTCGTCGAGGCGTGGGAGATCGGAACTGCCGCCGACATTTGGGGCGACATTCCCTACAGCCAGGCGGATTCATTCCTGATCTATCCGACGCCGGTGCTGGATCCCCAGATGACGGTCTACGACACGATCCAGGCCCGGCTCTCGCAGGCCATCGCGGAGCTGCAGAGTGGCATCGGATCTGGTCCGCAAGGGACCGATCTCGTGTACGGCGGCGATCCGGACAAGTGGACGGCGCTCGCACACACGCTGAAGGCGCGCTTCTTCCTGCATACGGCGGAGGCGGTCGGCGCATCGGCCTACTCCAGCGCTCTCGCCGAGGCGCAACAGGGCATCCTCAGCAACGATGGGGACTACATTGCCAACTTCTCCGGCAGCCAAACGGGTGAAAGCAACCCGTGGTGGCAGTTCGTCGATGCCAACGGCACCACCGGACGAAATGGCGACATCATCGCGACGGGTTCGTTCCTCGAGAACCTGATGTCCTCAACCCACGATCCGCGCTTCCCCGACTACTTCCAGCCCGGAAGCCTGGACACGTACGATTTCAGCCCGTTCCGCGAGAATCTGACGTATCCGCAGCCTTTCGTGACGTACAACGAAAATCTGCTGATCGAGGCGGAGGCTCAGTTCGAGACCGGAGCGACAGGGGCTGCCTTGACATCGCTGAATACCGAGCGCGCTGCTTGGGCCACAGCGTCATCCGTAGTGAACCCTTGGCACCGCGCATATACGCTGGCGCCGCTCGGTTCGGTGACGCTCGGCGACATCATGAACGAGAAGTACATCGTTCTGTTCCAGAACATCGAATCGTACAACGATTACCGGCGCACGTGCTTCCCGTCGCTCACGGCAATTGGCGGAGGCTCGATCCCCGGGCGGTTGCTCTATCCGCTCGGCGAGGCGCAAACGAACCCGAACATCCCGGCGGTACCTTCGCAGCCGCCGCGCAACGCGAGCGATCCGAACGCCTGCCCGGCCGGTGGCTGAGCAGATAATCGGTAGCTGAATCAGTACGAGCAAACGACCCGGTGCGCCTCATGGCACACCGGGTCGTTTGTTTTTCACCCCATCTCTTGACGCCTCCACGCGTCAACCCCGTATATTCCCCTATCCACTGACTGAGGAAGTCATGCGCGCTAGGTACCTCGCTCCGGTGTTGTGCGTCTTGTGCGTCTTGTGCGCGTGCTACGAGTCCGTGCCCATCGAGCTCTCTCGTGTACAACCCGGCACCAAGCTTCGCGTCTCGCTCACGGACGCCGGCGCCGATTCGCTCGCGCGCTATCTGGGCCCCGGCGTCGAGACGATCGACGGAAAGCTCATCAGCACCAATGAGAGTGGCTTGTCGATGTCCGTGTCCGAGGTATCCATGCGCTCAGGACAGGAGCAGTTCTGGAAGGGGGAGACCGTGGTGATTCCGCGGTACTCGCTGAGCAACGTGCAGGCGCGTCAGCTCAACAAGCCGAAGTCGCTGCTCCTCGGGGGCGTTCTCATCGTGGCGCTCGCCAGCCTCAAGCTCGCCGGCGTGGGCAACGGGAATGGCGGCAGCGGGCCCGGCGGCCCTCCCCCTCCCCCGCGCTAAACCCTCTACTCAAGGCGACAGCCGGCGGCTAGTAGAACGCCAGTGTCGCCCGCGTCAGGTTGTTCTCGAGCGTCCACGTAATCTGCATCCCGCCGGGCCGCGACGCGATCGTCTCGCTGCTGATGGCGCCGTTGCTCCCCACCGCGTGGGCCACGAGCTGCAACGATCCGCCGGCGCTCGTCATCGACTTGGCGAGAACGAAGCTCTCCTCGCCCGAGGCCGTCACCGACCCGACGCGCGTCCGCTGTCCGTCGTGAACGACGTAGATATCGACGTCTCCCCAGTGGTGATTCACGACCTCGAGCGTCGAGGCGACATCGGTGTCGAGATCGTCGTTGACTCGGTGCTTCGTGCATCCGGATAGCACCACGGCGATCGCGAGCGCGCCCAACCAGCTCTTCAACATGATCCCTCCACTGGGTCGTTACCCCTTCCGATTTTCCTAATCACGCCCCCGGCCGGGGGTCCGTCAAGGCTTCTTCATGCCGTCTAACGGCCACCGCGCCGCGTGACGGCGTCCTGTCACATTGTGTGGCCTTATTATGCTTACGCCATCACCGGTGTAATATTACGTCGCAGGCCGGGCCCGCTTCCGGCGGCCTGTAACGTCTTAAGTGGTACGCGCGTCTATGGATGCACCCGCAAAAGTGTCACTTTCTGCGCGTTTCGTGATACTAGGCGAGTACGCAGCACGACTCCATTTACAGGCTCGGAGGTTTATGCGCACGACGCGGTGGAAGATCGCACTCGTATCCAGCGCGCTGATCGGCGCGCACGCGAGCGCCCCCGCCCTCGCGGCGCAGGACACGGCGCCCCTCACTCCGGCACCCGCCGCCGCCGCCGGCGACGCGATTCTGTATCCGTCCACGCTGACCTACGGCACCGGATTGATCGACATCCCGGTTGCATGGGTCTCGCCCAACTCCGGCGACGTCTGGGTGACGGCCTCTGGCAAGATCGTGAACTACTGCGCCACCGTGTGCACGATCAATTTCCAGGACAAGTTCAACACCAACCTCTCGATCGACACCCACTGGAAGCAGCGCTTCTCCGTTGGGTTGTCAGTGTACAGTCAGAATCCCGATTACGGCTTCTACGGCCAGGCGCTCGTCTATAAGCAGCAGCCGAGCAAGCTGTGGCCGTCGCTCGCCGTCGGCTTCCGAAATCTCGGACCCGACAGCCACGAAGAGCGATTCCTCGTCGGCAACGATATCTACGTCTCGCCCACCGGCGGGATCACCGATACCGTGCCGCCATACGCGAAGCACTTCCACTCGGTGCCCACGGTGTACGCCGTCGCCACCAAGGATTTCACCGCCGGCTCGAATGGCGCGGCCAGCTTCAGCCTCGGCTACGGCAGCGGAATCTTCCACGACGACGGCGGGCTCGGTCGCAACTACAACGACAAGGGCACGATCGTCAAGGGACTCTTCCTCGGCGCTCGCTACGCACTACGCACGTCGCAGAACAGCAGCGTCACCATCCTCGGCGAGAACAACGGATGGGATTGGAACGCCGGCGTGGTCGGCAACTGGCGCGGACTCTTCCTCGGCGTGTACGGCACTGAGCTCGAAGAGGGAAGTAAGGATCCGAGCAAGGGCTCGCTCTACACCGTCTACAACTACACCAAGTTCAACGT
>PLMM01000428.1 GCA_003142495.1 Gemmatimonadota bacterium
CGCCTCACGGACGGCCACGTGCTCATCCGTATGCCGTGGACGCCGGACAGCTCGCTGCCGAAGGCTGCGTGCGATAGCGTCGTGCGCGAAATGCTCGCCGGGAGCGCGCGGCGGAAGGTGATCGCGGTGCCGGGCGGCTATCAGAGCGTGATGGAGTTCAGCAGCTTGCAGGCGGCGCTGCCGCGCGTACGCATCGCCGATCCGGACAGCCTGACGCGCGTGTTTCAGGTGGGATCGCTCGCGATGACCGCGGCACTGTTCAATCCGCCGGTGGCGGAGGTGCGCGATCTGCGCGGCACGATTTTCATATCGACGGATTCGCTCTGGTTTCGCGGGCTCAACGCATCGCTGCCCAACACGCAGCTGCGCGGCGACGGCAGATACATGCTCGCCTCCGGCGATCTCGACGCGAGCTTCCACGCGGCGCCGCTGTCGCTCGTCGATCTGCGCTTCGCGTACCCGCGCGCGCCGGCGAACGGCGGCGGCTCCGTGGATTTGACGGCGCATCAAGCGCACGTGGGAGAGAGTGACTACAACGCGCACAACATCGACTTTACGGTGGACGGCGGCACGTTGCGCGGCCAGCTCGGCCTCGCGATGGGACAGCGCGCGGACGAGCTCCGGCTGCACGACACGCAGCTGGCGTTCAACCACATCGACACGCACACGATCGAGCAGCTCGTGCCCACGGTGAAGGTGCCGCGTCGCGGCCTGCTCACCGGGCGCACGACGCTCGCCGGCACGTCTGCCGCGATGAAGGTCGATGCGGATGTGGCATTCTCGGAGCCGCGCTCGGGAACGAGTCGCGTGCTCGTAGTGGGCGTCGCGGGCTCCGGACGCGAGGGCTTCACGGCCAAGAATCTGAAGCTGACGATCACGCCGCTGCAGATGGGGCTGGTGCGCGGCTTCGATCCGTCGCTCCCGATCGGCGGCGTGATCACTGGCACCGTCACCGTCGACGGCTCGCTCGCCGGTCACATGAGCGCCGTCGCCGACATCGAGCATCGCGAGGGTGCAGAGACCACGCGCATGGTCGCAAACGGCGAGGTCGTGCGCGGCGGCAAGGACGGCGTCACCGCCGACATGCGCTTCGATCCGATCTCGCTCATCACGGCCGGCAAGTTCGCCCCTGCCCTCGGGCTTCGCGGCACCGCGGCCGGCACCGTGCACCTCGGCGGCTCGATGCACGCGGTCGATCTCGTCGCCGACCTGCATCTCCCCGACGGCGGCGAGCTCGCGACGAACGGTACGCTCGATCTCGAGAGCAAGGAAAAGGGCTACGACCTCGAGACGCATCTGCGGCTGTTCAATCTGCGCAGCGTGGTCGCGCGTGGGCCGGTGACGTCGCTCACGGCCACCGCTCTCGCGAAGGGGCACGGCTTCGATCCAAAGACGATGCACGCGGCGTTCGCGGCGAACGTGCTGCACTCCGCCGTCGACAGCCTCGCCGTCGACTCGGCGAACATCAAGATCGCCGTCGCCGACGGCATTGCGACGATGGATTCCGTCACGATCCACACGCCGTTCGCGCAGCTCTTCGTCGATGGTACGATCGGCACTGCGCCGGGGCGTACGGGCGACCTCCGCTACATCGCATCGGTCGACACGCTCGCGGCGCTGCGCCGATTCATCGCCAATCCCGACAGCGCCGTCGTGCGCCCGCGCCCCGCGATCCTCGCCGCGGCGATCGCGCGCGCGAAGGCCGACTCCGCGCGCCAGGCGAATCGCAACGAGGTCGCGGAGCGCGCGACGGGGCGCCCGCAGCCGAAGGTGCTGCTCGATTCGCTCCGCGCGCTGCGCAAGGATTCCGTCGACGGCTCCCTTCGCACGGCCGGCATCGTGCGCGGCACGATCAGCAACTTCACCGTGCGCGGGAGACTCTCGGCGGAGAACATCATCGCCCGAGGCCACGGGCTGCATCGCGCGAAGATCGAGTACGCCATTACCAACGGCGGCACGCCGCAGATGAAGTACGTAGTCGGCGGCTCGCTCGACTCGCTCTCCGCCAGCGGCTTCGCGCTCGACTCCGCGACGATTCAGGCGACGTACGCGCAGCCCTCGGGGACGATCGAGCTCGCCGTGTACCAGGACTCCGGCTACGTCTACCGCGCGGGCGCCGAGTTCCTGCTGAGTCTCGACAGCAGCCAGGTGAAGTGGCGCACGCTCGCCCTACAACTCGACACGGCGAACTGGGTCTCGGCAACCCCCGGTCTCTTGCAGTGGGGGAAGTACGGCATTCGCGTGCGCGATCTCGACCTGCGCAACGGCGGCGACGGGCGCATCTACGCGAACGGCGATCTTCCGGTAGACGGCCCGATGAACATGGTGGTCGCGGTGAGCGGGCTCGAAGTCGCGAATCTCGTGGGGTTGGCGGAAAGCGATCTTGCGGCGACCGGCGTGGTGGACTTCAAGGCGAAGCTCGAGGGAACGCAGCGCGCGCCGGCGATTCGCGGCGCGTTCAGCGTGATGGGCACGTCGTTCCGCGGCGCGCCGCTCCCGGATGTGCGCGTGGCGATGCACTACGCCGACGAGAAGCTCGTCGCGCACGGTGACATGATGCGCGATGGCGGGCAGCCGCTCGCGCGACTCGATGTCGACGCGCCAATCAATCTCGCGCTCGCGGGCGTCGAGGGGCCGCGCGTGCTCGACCGTCCGCTCAAGGTGGACTTCGTCGCCGACTCGCTGCCGCTGGACGCCCTCCCCCGCTTCACCGATCTCGTCTCGAACGTGCACGGGCGTGTGATCGGCGCGGTTGCGGCGCGCGGCACCGGCGTGCATCCGCTCCTGCTCGGCCAGCTCGGCCTCGACTTCACGACGTTCAAGCTCGAGCCACTCGGCGTCGAGATGAACGACATCGGCGGCCTGATGCACATGACGGGCACGGAGATCGTCATCGACACGATCGGCGGAAAGGCCGGCGACGGCACGATCAGCCTCTCCGGGAAGATCGGCATTTCGGATGCGGCCAATCCGGTGTTCGATCTCGCCTTCACCGGGAAGGACGCGACGGTTCTGAACAACGACATCGGCGAGCTGCACGCCAACGCCACCGTCGCGATGAAGGGACCGATGGACGGCGTCGCGGTTTCCGGCAAGGCGCGCATCGTTCACGGAACGATCTACATCCCGAACGGCGGTGGCCCGCGCCAGGTGAGCACCGACGATCCCGCGGTGATCAGCGTCGTCGACACATCGGATGCGCAGATGCTGAAGGTCGTGACGCCGCAGTCACGGCTGATGCAGAACATGACACTCGACGTGAAGCT
This sequence comes from Gemmatimonadota bacterium, assembly GCA_003142495.1. GTDB lineage: Bacteria > Gemmatimonadota > Gemmatimonadetes > Gemmatimonadales > Gemmatimonadaceae > FEN-1250. The sequence goes on from PLMM01000428.1 coordinate 3,267, forward strand.
CGGCATCGCGCGCGATACGTGGGCGCGCTCACCGGATGCGAACGTCGAGTTCTACAGCCAGGGCCCGCTTACAATCTTGAAGAACAAGGGCGACAAAGGTGTGTCGCTCGACGGCGTCGTCAACACCGATCGCGGCGAGTACGCCTTCCTCGGGCGCCGCTTCGTGCTCACGCGCGGCTCGGCGATCTTCACCGGCGGAACGGACATCAATCCGCTCCTGCAGCTCGGCGCGCAGTACACGATTCAGCCAGCGGGGCGCCCGGCGCTCAACATCAACATCGCGATCAACGGCACGGTGCGGAAGCCGGTGATCCAGCTTTCGAGCGATGCGCAGCCGCCGCTCTCGCAGTCGGACTTGCTGAGCTATCTCGCGTTCGGGCAGTCGTCGACGTCGCTCGTCAGCTCTGCAGGAAGCTCGAACTCGGGCGGTGGATCGGGGAGCGGAAGTCTGGTCGGCAGCGCGGCGGCGCTCGCGACGCGCCAGCTCACGGCGACGGCGCTCGGCGTAATGACGCGACAGTTCGCGGCGACCGCCGCGCGCTCGCTCGGCGCGGATGTCTTCACGATTACGCCGGCCGATGTGCCCGATGAGGGCGTGACGACCGGGATCAAGACCATCCTCGCGGGAACGCAGGTCGAGGCGGGCAAGTACATCGATCGCCAGACGTACGTCGCGACGCAGATTCGCGGCGCCGGCGCGACGCCCGGTTTCGTCGTGCAGCGGCGGCTCTCGAAGGGCTACCGGATCGAGGCGAGCATCGACGCGCGCTATCTCGTCAACCAGCCCTCGCTGGCGACGAACGTGCAGATTCGATCGGAGGCGACGTTCGGCGCCTTCCTGATTCGCGAGTGGAAGTTCTGATCCTCGGCGTCAGCGCGCGCTGACGCCCGCCGCGATCTCGTCCCACAGCGACGCCATCGCGCGCATTCCCTTCGTGAAGTTCTCGTCGAGAAACCACTCGTCGGGCGCGTGCGCGTTCTCGCCGGGCAGCCCGAAACCAACCAACAGCACCGGTGCGCCCAGGACGCGCTGCAGGTCGCTCACCACGGGGATCGAGCCGCCTTCGCCGATGATCACCGGGTCGCGCCCGAACGCCGCGTTGAGCGCGCGCTTCGCGGCTTCGTAGAGCGGCCCTTCGAGCTCCGCGCTCCACGGCTGCCCGCCGTGCAGCATCCGCACCGTCACCTGCACGCCGGGCGGCGTCACCTTCGCGATGTGCGCACGCATGAGCTTCTCGATCTCGGCTGGCGACTGATTGGCGACGAGGCGGCAGCTCACTTTCGCCATCGCCTTCGATGGCAGCACTGTTTTCGAGCCCNNCCCTCGGCCGTGTAGCCGCTGAGCAGGCCGTTCACCTCGCACGTTGGGCGCGCCCAGAGCTGCTCGAGAATCGTGTAGCCCTTCTCGCCGCCGAGTGCCGGGGCGCCGACTTCCTTGCGAAAGGCTTTCTCGTCGAAGGGGAGCGCGGCGAGCGCAGCGCGCGCCTTCGGATCCAGCTCGCGCACCTTGTCGTAGAAGCCGGGGATGGCGATGCGACCGTCGGCATCGAAGAAGGTCGCCAGGATGCGCGCGAGTGCCATCGCCGGATTCACAACGGCGCCGCCGTAGCTGCCGGAGTGCAGATCGCTCGTGGGCCCCTCGAGATCGATCTGGAAGTAGGCAAGCCCGCGCAGTGACGACAGAATGGACGGCAGCCCCGGTGCGAACATCGACGAGTCGGAGACGACGACGTAGTCGCACGCGAGCCGCTTCGCCTGTGCGTTGACGTACGCCTCGAGGTTGTCGCTGCCGACCTCCTCTTCTCCCTCAGCGAGCACGACGATGTTCACGGGGAGCTTGCCGCGCGTCTTGAGGTGGGCCTCGAGCGCCTTCATGTGCGCGAAGAGCTGCCCCTTGTCGTCGACGGAGCCGCGCGCGTAGATGCGGCCATCTCGAATCGTGGGCTCGAACGGTGGCGTGGTCCAAAGATCGAGCGGCTCGGCGGGCTGGACATCGTAGTGGCCGTAGACGAGAACCGTGGGCGCGTCCGCGGGCGCCTTGCGCCACTCGCCGAGGACGACCGGGTGTCCGCCGGTGGGCATGATCTCGGTGGCCAGGCCGGCGGCGCGCATGTTGTCCGACACCCACTGCGCTGCGCGCTGCATGTCCGCGTCGTATTCGGATCGAGCGCTCACGCTCGGAATGCGCAGGAAGTCGAACAGCTCGTCGTGGAAGCGACGATCGTTGTCGTCGAGGTAGCGCGCGAGATCGCTGGCGAGAGTGGCCGGCATGCGGTGTCCGAGGAATGGGAGTGAGTGTGGGCGCAGGCAAGGAAGTTCGCGTCGGGCGCGCGCGAAGAGCAAGCGCTGACGCTCGAGTGCAACTAGCGAGCGACTAGCGAGCGAGCTCCGTGGGTGGCCAGCTCCCGCGCCATCCCTCGAGCACCCACACGCGTCGCCACGCGCGAATCGTGGCGCCGCGGCGAAGCGGGACAACCTCGCGCAGCGTCACGCTCTCGAAGTGCGGCCTGAGCGCGGCGATCACCGGATCGTTCTCGGCAAGCGTGTAGAGGCCGAGCACGAGCACGAGGCCGTCGCCCTTGCGCGCGCGCTCGGGGAAGAGCGGCCAGAGATCGTACTGATTCGCGCGGGCGTGGACGTCGATCGTGAAGGTGGTGGGATGATCGGGAAGGTGGAAGGCGAGCTCCGATGCCTCCTGATAGCGCTCGCCGCCGATCCAGATCGTCGCGCCCGGCGGACCGATTCGAGCGCGTCGTGCGGAGTCGACGTGCTCGGCGAGTGCGTGCCAGCCGAAGCCGGCCGCCGTCGGATCGAGCGCGATGTTCGTGGGGACGAAGGGAGCGATCGCGTGCGCGTAGATGAGCAGCGTGATGGCGGCGCCGAGCGCGCAGGCGGCGCGGAGCAGCGTGCGCCAGCGAACGCCGCCGCGGTAGGTGGCCGCGAGCACGATCGCCGAGAGGTATGCGGGCGCCTGCCAGTTCGGCTCGACGGCGCTTCGGAGTGCGCTGGCGACGAAGGCGAGCCAGGTGACCGCTGCGATGATCGCGAAGGCGGTGCGAGTCGCGTCGTCGCGCCTCTCGATCGCGCGCACGGCGGGAATCGCCAGCACAGCGAGCAGAAGCGGCGAGACGAGTGCGATCTGTCCGCCGAACAGTTGCAGCTCGTGGCGCAGCGGCGAGCCGCGGTGCAGCGCGAGCCCGTGCGCGAGCTGATAGTCGAACGACAGCCAGCCGTGCTGCGCATTCCAGATGAGATTCGGAGCGAACATCGCGAGCGCGAGTGCGGCGGCGAGATAAGGGCCGGGTGCCGCGAGAGCGCGGCGCAGTGCGGGTTGCGCGAGGAGCGCAGCGACTAGACCGGCAGCGAGCAGCAGCGCCGTGTACTTCGCTACGAGCGCGGCGCCGAGCGCGAGGCCGGCGAGCGCCCAGGTGATCGTACGCTCGCGAGGCGCGGCATCCGCGCGCCACGCAGCAACGAGCGTCGCAAGCGCGAGTGACCAGAACAGGAGCAGCGTTGCGTCGGGAGTGGCGAGCGCGAGCCCGATCTGCGCGAGCGGCATGCAGGCGATGATCGCGGCGGCGCGCAGGCGAGCGCGGTCACCGCCGAGCGCGCCGGACATGCGCACGAGCACGAGCGACGCGAGCGCGCCCGCGAGCACGCTCCCCAAGCGCACGCCGAGCGGGGTGGCGCCGAGCACCAGCGTGCCGAGGCGAATCGCGAAGGCGATGAGCGGCGGATGATCGAGATAGCCAGCCGCGAGATGCCTCGACCACTCCCAGTAGTACGTCTCGTCGGGCGCGAGCGGCATGAGTGCCGCAGCGGCGAGGCGCACGGCGACGGCGATCGCGAGCACCAGATAGCCCGCGCGTCGCGCTCGCTCGTCGGATTCGATCGCGTGCATGGAGATGAACGATAAGGGCGGAACTACGCCGAATGGGCATGGTAGCTTTCGGCGGTACCATCACCTGCAGACGCGGAGAGCGAGGACGTGAACGGACTGGCCGGCGAGACGAGCCCCTATCTGCTGCAGCACGCGAACAACCCCGTAAACTGGCAACCCTGGGGCGACGCGGCGCTCGCGCGGGCGCGCGCGGAGGACAAGCCGATTCTCCTGAGCATTGGCTACGCGGCGTGCCACTGGTGCCACGTGATGGCGCACGAGTCGTTCGAGGATCCGGCCACCGCGAAGGTGATGAACGAGCTGTACGTGAACATCAAGGTCGACCGCGAGGAGCGCCCGGACATCGACGCAATCTACATGAGCGCGGTGCAGGCGATGACCGGCCAGGGCGGATGGCCGATGACGATGTTCCTCACGCCGGAGGGCGTTCCGTACCACGGCGGCACGTACTACCCGCCAACGGACCGTCACGGGATGCCGTCGTTCGTGCGCGTGCTGCGCTCGGTGGCCGATGCGTATCGCACCAGGCGTGGCGATGTGCTCGACACCGCGGCGCGCGTGCGCGAGCTATACGCGGGCGCGCAGCAGGCGGCGGTGAGCATGGGCGAGCTCACGGCGGCGCAGCTCGACCTCGCTGCGCGGGGCATCGCCGCGCGCTACGACGGGCGCAACGGCGGCTTCGAGGGCGCACCAAAATTTCCGCAGACGATGGCGCTCGACTTTCTGCTCCGCCACTGGCGCCGGAGCGGCGCGCCGCAGGAGCTCGCGATCGTGCGCAACTCGTTCGTGCAGATGGCACGCGGCGGCATCTACGATCAGGTGGGTGGCGGCTTCCATCGCTACGCGGTGGACGATCGCTGGCTCGTGCCGCATTTCGAGAAGATGCTCTACGACAACGCGCTTCTCTCGCGGCTCGGCGTGCATCTCGTTCAGGTGACGCGCGACGGCGAGATTGCGCGGGTGACGCGCGAGACGTTCGACTGGGCGCTGCGCGAGATGGCCGCGCCGAACGGAGGCTTCTACTCGTCGCTCGACGCCGATAGCGAGGGGCACGAGGGNNAAGTTCTACGTGTGGAGCGCCGCGGAGCTCGACACGCTGCTCGGCGCGAACGCGCCGATGGTGCGCGAGCTGTGGGGCGTGAGCGCGGGCGGAAACTTCGAGGGGAAGAATATCCTCAACGTGCCGACGCCGCCGTCGGACGTCGCGGCAAAGAACGGGATCTCGCTCGAGGCGCTCGAGTCGCTCGCCGCTGCCGCGCGCACGGTGCTGTACGCGGCGCGCGAGGCGCGCGTGCACCCCGCGCGCGACGACAAGATTCTCGCCGCCTGGAACGGGCTCATGGTGCGCGCGCTCGCCGATGGCGCGCGCGCCTTCGGCGACGCGGCGTGGCGCGCCGAGGCGGTGCGGCACGGAGACTTTCTCTTTCGCGAGATGGTGCGCGGGGGCCGCGTGATGCGCGTGCACAAGGATGGCGTGACGAAGGGCGCGGGCTTTCTCGAGGATCATGCAGCCGTCGCGCTCGCGGCGCTCGCGCTCTACGAGCTCACGTTCGATGCGCGGTGGCTCGAGCGCGCGCGGGAAATAAGCGCGGCGATGGTGCAGTGGTTCTGGGACGATGCGATTGGCGGCTTCTTCGACAGCGCGCATGACGCGGAGGCGCTGATCGCGCGCCCGCGCGAGCTCACGGACAATGCGGTGCCCGCGGGAAGCTCGCTCGCGGCGGAGC
>PLMM01000042.1:0-6667 GCA_003142495.1 Gemmatimonadota bacterium
GGCCCGGGCAAGATGCTGCGGCGAATGCTGGAGGCAGGCACCTTGGCAAGCCTGGTCTTCCATGGCCCGCCCGGCAGCGGCAAGACGATGCTCGCGCGGCGGCTGCCGAGCATTCTCCCGGCGCTCACCGAGGGCGAGGCGCTCGACGTCACGGCGATTCATTCCGTGGCCGGCGTGCTCGCGCCGGGAGATCCGCGCGTGGTCGCGCGACCGTTTCGCGCTCCGCACCACACGATCTCGGACGCGGGGCTGATCGGTGGCGGGAATCCGCCGCGCCCGGGAGAGGTGAGCCTCGCACACCATGGCATTCTCTTTCTCGACGAGCTGCTGGAGTTCCGCAGGCACGTCGTCGAGTCGCTGCGCCAGCCGATGGAGGACGGGCGCGTCGTGATCGCGCGCGCGGCGCTTGCGATCGCCTTCCCGGCGCGCTTCACGCTGGTCGGTGCGATGAATCCGTGTCCGTGCGGAAATGCCGGCGACGGCGCGCATGCGTGCATCTGCGCCGCTTCGGACATTGCGAAGTATCGCGCGAGGCTCTCGGGGCCAATGCGCGATCGCGTCGACATGCACGTGCCGGTGGGCGCGGTCGCCCTCTCGGCGCTCGCTGCGGGAGGTGATGGCGAGTGCTCGACCAGCATCCGCGCGCGCGTCGAGCTCGCGCGGGCGCGGCAGCTCGCGCGCTACGGCGACAGTGACGACGTCGCGGTAAATGCGCACGTATCGGCGCGGCTGCTGCAGTCTCTCGGCGCGCTCACCGCTGAGGCGCGCGCACTGCTCACGAGCGCGGCGGAGCGGCTCGGGCTCACCGCGCGCGGATATCATCGCGTGCTCCGCGTCGCACGCACCATCGCGGATCTCGATGCGTCGCGAGGCGTCGAGTCGGCGCACGTTGCGGAGGCGCTGCGCTATCGGACTACGGGGGCGGCGCAGCTCTCGGACTAGCGGACGACTCCCGCTGGAGACTCGGCCATTCAGCAATACAGCGTATCGCGAATCGATGACAGTTCTCTCACAAGACTGGCTGTCCTGCAGCCAAGGCACTCTCCATACAGCCAGTGCGGTGGCGAGTGACTTTGCGCTCAGGCTTCCGACGCGCCACATTCGTGATCGCTGGCCGCGCGAAAATGCCGGATCCGCCGCGCCCGCCCCGCACATCGAAGCACGCATCCACCATACGGAGCATCGCATGCCATCTCGCTTTCGCTCGTTCGCCGCCCTCGCGTTGGCACTCGCGCTCGCGCCCATCGCCAACGCCCAGGTGACGGTCGTGAAGGCCGGGAAGCTCGTCGACACCGACAAGGGCGTTGTCCTCTCGCATCAGATCATTCTCATCCGCGACGGGAAGATCGAGGATGTCGGTCCATCGGTGAGCATCCCGGCGGGAGCAAACGTCGTCGACCTCTCGAACATGACGGTCGTGCCGGGGCTCATCGACAGCCACACCCACGAGGCGGACGGCGTGCTCCCCGAGGACAACGGCGATCCGCGCGCCGTGCTCTTTCACACCTCGTCGGAGGCCCTGGCCTACACGGTCGAGAATGCGTACGTGACGCTCATGGCGGGCTTCACGACCGTGCGCGACCTCGGCACGTACCGCGCGCTCAACGATGTCGCGCTGCGCAACTCGATCAATCGCGGCGACATCCCCGGGCCGCGCATGTACGTCGCCGGCGCGTACATCACCATCACCGGCGGCGCCGGCGCGATGACCGGTGTGTCGCCTGACGTGCAGCTGCCGTGGGACATGCATTTCGGCGAGGCGAACAGCCCCGACGAGGTTCGTCAGAAGGTGCGTCTCCTCGTCGCGCAGGGCGTGAACGTGATCAAGGTGCTGTCGTCGGGCGCGGTGCTCACGCACGGCAGCAATACGAAGTCGCAGGAGTTCACGCCGGCCGAGCTTACCGCCGCCGTCGAAGAGGCGCACTCGTTTGGCCTCAAGGTTGCCGCCCACGCGCACAGCGCCGAGGGGATCAAGAACGCGGTGCGCGCGGGCGTGGCTTCGATCGAGCACGGGACCTACATGGACGACGAGGGAATTCGCCTCATGAAAGAGCACGGCACCTTCTACTCGGCCACCCTCGACGTGCACGACTGCATCACGAGCAAGCCGAACACGCCCGCGGATTTTCTCGAGCATAATAAAGGTATCGCCGACATTCACTACAACGCCTTCAAGAAGGCCGTGGCCGCCGGCCTGAAGATCGCGTTCTCCACCGACGTGCCCGTGTGTCCCTACAAGGATGCCGGAAAGGAGTTCGCGTACATGGTGAAGTACGGGATGACGCCGATGCAGGCGATCCAGGCCGCAACGATCGGCGGCGCGGAGCTGATCGGCGTGCTCGACAAGGTCGGCTCGATCAAGAAGGGGAAGTTCGCCGACATGATCGCGGTGCAAGGCGACCCGACGCAGAACGTGCGCCTGCTCGAGGACGTGAAGTTCGTGATGAAGGACGGCAAGGTGTTCAAGTCGTCGGACGCCGCGATTCCCGTGACCAATTGATCTCGTGACGGATGGCACGCATCGCTAGAAGCCCGACACCACGCGCACGTCGGTCGACGCGCAGTTCGCGCCGTCCGTCTCCGCGCTGTCGGGCGGTAGGCATCCCTTCAACGTCGCGGTGCCAATAGCCACTCCCTTGAAGATGGCATTCAGCCTGAGTCGCCCGTGCGGTGGGAGATTCAGCGAATCATTCTCCGAGAAGAGAAGGTCGCTCCCCTGGCTCTGCAGCACCGAGGCGGCCGGCGTCACGGAGATCTCGAGTCCGTAGCCGATGGTGTTCGGAAAACCGAACGCGTGATGGAATGGCTCCGAGCCGGTGTTCTCGATCGTCCACTGCGCGGTGATGATGCTTCCCACCGGAACTGAAGCGGAGGATGCGATGACCGTCGAGGTCAGGTGCGCGGGCCCGGGGGCGCCCCCCGGATCCGTGCTCGACGAGCAGCCCGCAATCGAGAGGAGCGCCGCAGCGATGCGAATCGTGGTCCGTCGACCGTCGCGCGCCATCGGCTGCATGCGTCTCCATCGATCAGGAGTGCGAAACGATGTCCACAGTAATGACCCGATCGGCGGTCGCGGTCAACCACTGGTAACGCTTGCGAGCCGCGCCGCGCCCTCTACTTCCGAAAGATGAAAAACACCGCCCCCGCCACGCACAGCGCCGCCCACAGGTAGTTCAGCTTCACCGGCTCGCGCATGTACAGCGCAGCGAAAGGCACGAACACCGCGAGCGTGATCACCTCCTGCAAAATCTTGAGCTGTCCGAGGTCGAGTTGCGTGCTGCCGATCCGGTTCGCCGGGACTTGCAGCGCATACTCGAACAGCGCGATTCCCCAGCTCACCAGAATCGCTACGTACAACGGCTTGTTGTGCAAATTCTTCAGGTGCGCGTACCACGCGAATGTCATGAAGCAGTTCGAGGCCACGAGGAGCAGCGCCGTCTTGACGATCACTGGCATGGAGATGTCCACGGAAGGGTTTCAGAACGCATTCGCGGGAGCGGGTAATATACGAGAGCAAGTCCCACGCAATCGCGTTGCCAAGTCGTCAGCTTCGGGGCCAGTCGTGCAGTCTCGCACTACCAGTCGCTTCGCCCGCGCCACTCGCGCTCGCCACCTCGCTCTTCTCTCGTCGCTGGTATTCGTCGCCGCGGCCGCCGCCCGTCGCGCGCACGATCCTGTCATCATCATTGCCAACGCCGTTCGCGATTCGCTCAACAGCACGTGGTCAAAGGCGAATCTGCACTGGAACGAGATCGCCGATCAGAACATGCTCACCCAGGCACTCGGCACCGGCGGTCACCCCACGCAAAAGGAATATCTCGGCTGCCTGATCGGCGATGTGAGCGCCGACACCTTCCACGTGATCGGACTCGTACCCGCCCACGACATGAAGCGTTTCCAGTTCGCCGTCACCGGCAGCTGTGACAGCGTCGTCGGCGTGATCGGCACCTTCCACACGCATCCCTACCGCGCCGCACCGACGGGTGAGGCGCTCAAGGAGCCGGGGCTCTCCAAGCAGGACCTGACGACGTTCATGAGCGACACCGATCGTGCGCTCATTGTAATCTGGGACGTTGACTCGCTCGACGTCGCGCTCCGCTCCGGCGACGGACGCGTGGTGCACCCCGCGCTCCTCGTTCCGCGCTGATACTTCCCCCGCTCCCCCTCACGGCTACGTTTCACTCATGAGCTCACCCGCCCCCCTCGAGTTGCCGCACGCTGTCGCCAAGCGCGAGCGCGACCTCATCGAGTGGCTGCGGGCGCACGAATCGCTGCTCCTCGGCTTCAGCGGCGGTGTCGACTCCGCCTACCTCGCCTGCGTCGCCATCGAGGCCGTGGGAGCCGAGCGCTTTCTCGCGGTGATCGGACGCAGCGCATCGTATCCGGCCGCGCAATGGCAGACCGCGCGTAACGTCGCGGCTCGTGCGGGGATCGCCGTGCTCGAGGTCGACACCCACGAGATGGACGACCCGCGCTACGTCGCCAATCCCACAAATCGCTGCTACTTCTGCAAGTCGGAGCTCTGGCACGTGCTCGAGCGCGAGCGCGCGGAGCGCGGAATCGCGACGATCATCGACGGCACGAATGCCGATGATCTCTCCGATCATCGGCCAGGAAAGAAGGCCGCAACGGAGCAGGGGATTCGCTCGCCGCTCGCGGAGCTCGGCTTCACGAAGGCGGACATTCGCGAGCTCTCGCGCGCGCGCGGAATTCCGACGTGGTCGCAACCGTCGTCGCCCTGCCTCTCGTCGCGGCTGCCCTACGGCACGCCGGTCACCGTCACGCGCCTCTCCGCTGTGGAGCGCGCCGAGCGCGCGCTGCGTGCGCTCGGCGTCGCGGGCAATCTTCGCGTGCGCCATCACGGCGAAGTCGCGCGTGTCGAGATGGACCTCGCCGAGCTGGATCGCTGGGGCTCCGTGGAGCGCGCGTCGCTGCTCGCTAACGCCGTGCGCGCCGCTGGCTTTGCGCGCGTCGACATCGATCCGCGCGGCTTTCGCTCGGGATCGCTGAACGTGCTCGCCGGCGTCATCCCCGATCGCGGAGACAGTGCGCCTCTTTCTCGCTCTTGAGCTGGGCGCGCGCGAGCGACGCGCGATCTGCCAGGCGATCGCACCGATGAAGAAGGCCGCTCCCGAAGCGAGCTGGATTCGGGAGGAGAATCTCCATCTGTCGATCAAGTTCTTCGGCGAGCTGCCGGATGCGGCACCCGCGGCGCTCGAGGAGATTCTCGCCGCCGTTGCAGCCGCGCAGCCGCCGCTGGACCTTCGCATCAGCGGGCTCGGCGCCTTCCCAAACCTTCGGGCGCCCCGCGTCGTATGGATGGGTGTGCAACACGATCCGAGGCTCGAGCTCATGCACCACGACATCGAGGCGACCTGCGCCGCGAACGGCTACGCGCTCGACGCGCGCGCCTTCCGCCCGCACATCACCCTCGCCCGCGTGCGCGACGAGATGCCGCTCGCCAATGCGCGCGCCCTTGCCGTCGCCGCGCGCGCTGTGGGGTACAAGGGCGTGCAGCAGGTGACGGCGCTCGCGCTGCTCGAGAGCACGCTGACGCCGGCCGGCCCGCGCTACACCAAGGTCGCGTCGATTCCACTCGGAGGTGGGTGAGCCATGGGGGGATGCTTCAAGTCGATCGGATGTCTCGTGGTGGCGATCGCCATCGCCGCCGGCGCGTGGTTCACGCGCGAGTACTGGACGCCGTATCTGCACCGCATCACGCAACCTATCCCGGCCGCGCCCGCGCACGCCGCCGACCAGTGGCAGCCCGCCACACCCGCCGGCGCCGCGCGCGCCAGGGCGATCATCGACCGGCTTGGCTCGCGCAACGGCCCCGTGTATGGAAACGTCGAGGCCGGTGATCTGATCGCGTTCGTCTTCCAGCAGCTCTCGCATCAGCTTCCCGAATCCGCGCGCGACGTCGAGGCGATGGTGAGTGGCGATCAGCTCCTCGTGCGCTGCTCGATGAACCCGAGTGACCTCGGTGATCTCGCCCAGCTCGGACCGCTCTCGAAAGTGCTCGGCGATCGCGAGCCGGTGCAGTTCGGCGGCACGCTCGACATCGTGAAGCTGGGGCTCGCGGAGTATCGGGTGCAGACGTTCAAGATCCACGACTTCTCGATTCCGCATGCGATGATGCCGCGGCTGATCAAGAGCTACTCGAAGGGCGCGCGCCCCGCCGCCGTTGCCGACGATGCGCTGCCGCTGATCACGCCGGTGCACATCGGAGACGTGCGCATCAAGAACGGCGAGATCACTCTGTACAAGGTCGTGCGGTGAGCCCGAAGATCCTGGTTGCAGACGACGAGAAGGGGATCCGCGCCGCGCTCGGCCAGCTCCTCGAGTACGACGGCTACGAGGTGCACTCGGTGCAGAACGCAATCGACGCGATCGCCGAGTACGAGAAGTGGCATCCGGATCTCGTCTTCATGGATGTGAAGATGGGCGGCATCGATGGACTCGAGGCGCTCAAGCGCATTCGCGTCATCGATCCGGCGGCGATCGTCGTGATGATCAGCGGTCACGGAACCATTCAAACGGCCGTCGAGGCCACTCAGCTCGGCGCCTACGACTTTCTCGAGAAGCCGCTCGACACCGATCGCATTCAGGTCACGCTGCGCAATGCGCTCCAGCACGTCGTTTTGCGCGAGGAGAACGGCCGCCTCCG
>PLMM01000042.1:6740-7003 GCA_003142495.1 Gemmatimonadota bacterium
GGGAAGGAGCTCGTCGCGCGCGCAGTGCACCGGCTGTCGCCACGCGCCGCGAAGCCGTTCGTGGAGGTGAATTGCGCGGCGATTCCGAGTGAGCTGATCGAGAGTGAGCTCTTTGGGCACATCAAGGGCTCGTTCACGGGCGCGATTGCCGATCGAACGGGCAAGTTCGAACAGGCCAACGGCGGCACGCTCTTCCTCGACGAGATCGGCGACATGAGCCCGAGCGCGCAGGCAAAGGTGCTGCGCGTGCTCGAGGATGGCGT
>PLMM01000044.1 GCA_003142495.1 Gemmatimonadota bacterium
GCGGACATGTCGACTTCGTTGAACGTCGTGAGATGCGCCGTCGCGTGTTGCGACTCGAGGAGATGCTCGGCGATGCGGCGTCGCCGAGTCGTCATGCGCTCGCGGGTCTCGCGTCCGTTCTGCGGCGCGGGGGTGGGCGCCGAAGGAGCGGGTGCGGGCGCCGAAGCCTTCGCGGCAGGTGCCGCCGCAGGTGCCGTCGCGGGGGCCGGAGCTTTCGTGGCAGCGCTCGCGGCCGCGAGCATGTCGCCCTTCGTGACGCGGCCCCCGGGGCCGCTCGCCGCGACCTGCGCGGGGTCGATGCCTTCGTCGGCGGCGATGCGTCGAACCGCGGGCGATGTCTTGGGCGCGGCGGAGGGTGCCGCCGCGGGAGCAGTTGCTGGCGCGGCAATCGCCACGCTCGCACTCTCGTCGATCGCGCCGATCTCTTCTCCCACCTGCACGACGTCGCCTTCCTTCTTCGCCTGCTTCGTCAGCACGCCCGCTTTGAACGCCGGCACCTCGACCGTGATCTTGTCGGTCTCGAGCTCCACCAGCGATTCGTTCTGCGCGACGACGTCGCCCTCCTTCTTCAACCACCGCGCGATCGTCGCTTCCACGATCGATTCTCCGAGCGGTGGCACCTTGATCGAGATCATTCCGCCTTCATATAAGTGTCGAACACTCGAGGTCCGCTCGCTTGCGCATCGCGTTGCTCGCCGCGCCGCTGCCTCTTAGGATTCGCCTTTGAATATAACGGGAGCCCCCACGCGTGCGAGCGCTCACGGTCTCCGCCCACGGCGGGGTGGAGCAGCTGCAAGTCGTTACCGATCTTCCGATTCCAGCGCTGGGCTCGCCCGCGAGCGCTCGCGTGCGCATGCACGCCGTCTCGCTGAATCATCTCGATCTCTTCGTCCTCCGCGGCCTTCCCGGAGCGACGCTTCAGCCGGGGTGGGTCGTGTGCGCGGACGGCGCCGGCATCGTCGACGCGATCGGCGAATCCGTGACAGCTCTCTCCGTGGGCGATCGCGTGATGATCAACCCCGGCATCAGCGATCGCATCTGCGACTTCTGCGTCGCCGGCGAGCAGTCGCTCTGCGAGCACTTCCAGCTGCTCGGCGAGCATCTGCCGGGCACCGCCGCGGAGTACGTCGTCGTCCCCGCCGCGAATCTGCGCGTCGTGCCGCCCGGAGTCTCGTGGGAGCACGCCGCCGCCTTCTCGCTCGCGACGCTCACCGCGTGGCGCCTCGTCGTCACCCGCGCGCGGCTGCAGCCCGGCGAGACGATGCTCATCTGGGGCATAGGCGGCGGCGTCGCGATCGCCGCGCTGCAAATCGCCAAGCGCATCGGTGCACGCGTGTGGGTGACGTCGTCGAGCGACGCGAAGCTCGCGCGCGCGCGCGACCTCGGCGCCGATGAGACCTTCAATCATCGCACCGGCGATGTCGTCGCCGAGGTGCGCAAGCGAAATGGGAAGCGCGGTGTGCACGTGGTGCTCGACGACGTCGGCGAGGCGACGTGGGAGCGATCGCTGCGCATGCTCGGCAGGGGTGGCCGCCTCGTGACGTGTGGTGCGACCACCGGTCCGATGGTGCAGCTCGACGCGCGGAAGCTCTTCTGGCACCAGTGGACGATCATGGGGTCGACGATGGGCAACGATCGCGAGCTCGACGCGATTGTGCACGCGCTGGGCGAAGGCGCGCTCCTCCCGCCGATCGACGCGGTGTTCACGCTCGACGATGCCCGCGCGGCGTACGAACGTCTGTCGGCCGGCGATCAATTCGGGAAGATCGTGTTGCGGCTGCGCGATGACTGACCATGCGCAGTACACGCCCGAGGAGCAGCAGCGCATCCGCGCATCGATCGTCGCCGGCGACGCGCCCGCGTGTCCTCGCTGTGACGTCACGCTCACGACACGGCCAATCGGCGGCGGCTCCTTCGGACTCGGCTACGCGCGTCGCCGTGAGTGGCTCATCTGTCCGCAGTGTAAGCGCAGTGCCATATTCGATGTGAAGCGTGGAACGCGAAACTGATCTCTCCAACCGGCTGGTCACCTTGATTCGTTGGTCGCCGCTCGCCTGTCTGTCGCTCGTGCTCGCGTGCTCGACGGACGCGACGCCAAAGACGAAGCCCGTCGCCGCGCCCGCAGTCGAGCAGAAGGCGCCCATGCGCGAGGCGCCGCCCGAGGAACCGCTCCCTGCAATGACGGCATCTCCGTCGTTCAGCATGGTCGACGCGGGGAGCGGCCATTCGTGCGGCGTGGCCGAGAGCGCGGAGCTGTTCTGCTGGGGGCGCAACGATCAGGGACAACTGGGCGACAGCGGCTCCACCGAGCAGGCGCTTCCCGTTCCCGTGGGCGAAGGGCTCAAGTGGCGCGCAGTGAGCGCGGGAGGCGCACACAGCTGCGGCCTCACCACCGACGGCGCGGCGTACTGCTGGGGCGCGAGCATCGCCGGACAGCTCGGCAGCGATACACTCGGCACGATCCCCGAGCCGTATCGCATACAGAAGGCGCCGCCGTTCGTGAAGATCTCGGCTGGAGAGAAGCATAGCTGTGCGCTCACCGCCGACGAAAAGCTCTACTGCTGGGGCGAGAATCTGCACGGTGAGCTCGGGCTGAGTGTGTTCAGCTACTTCTCGCCGGCGGTGCAGGTTGCGCCGCAGCTCACCTGGGGCTACGTGAGTGCGGGCTTTCACGACAGCTGCGCCATCACCGTCGAGGGAAAGCTTTACTGCTGGGGCTTCAACAACGGTGGCGCGCTCGGCGTCGAGGCCGAGGATCAGTGCGAGATGGACGACGCTCCCGGGCTGTGCGCCCTTCCGCTGCGCCAGCCCGCGGACTCGCTGCGCTTCATGACCGTCGCCACCGGCAGCACCCACAGCTGCGCGATCACCACCGTGGGCGTTCTCTACTGCTGGGGCGCCAACGATCATGGGCAGCTCGGCAGTGGCTTCCGCGAGCCGCGTGGGCCAACGGCCGTGATGGGCGATGCGCGCTACGTGGCCGTGTCGGCGGGGCGCGACTTCACCTGCGCGCTCACGAAGGGCGGCGTCGCGCAGTGCTGGGGCGCGGACGATGAAGGGCAGCTCGCGGGCCGAGCCGCGGATGCCACGGTGCCCGCGCCCGTTGCGGGAACTACGAAATTCGTCGCGCTCTCATCCGGCAGCGCGCACAGCTGTGCACTGTCTGCCGATCACACGGTGTATTGTTGGGGATCGAACGCCGACGGCCAACTCGGCACGGGCGGCAAGAAGCGCAGCTTCGCACCCGCGAAGCTCATGTTCGCCACGCGAAATCATCCTTAACCGGCATTTCGCCGGGAGCACGAAGTGGAATTTCTGGATCGTCTGCAGGGCAGCTTCGATCAGCTCGCGCTCTACATTCCCGCGCTGCTCGGCGCGCTCGTCATCCTCTTCGCAGGCTATTTGCTCGCGAAGCTCATCGAGCGGGCGATCGATCGCGGGCTGAACAAGCTGGGCGTCAACCGCTGGCTGAAGCGCGGCGGAGTGCTCGACGCGGTCGAGCGCACAGGGTGGCGGCGCACGCCGTCGCGCCTTGTCGGCAACATCGCGTTCTGGTTCGTGATGTTCGTCGTGATCCTCGTCGCGGCGCACGCGCTCGGCCTCTCGTCGCTCACGAACGTCTTCTCGGAGCTCGTGAGCTACATCCCGAGCGTGATCGCCGCGCTCGTGATCATTCTCGTCGGCATCGTGCTCGGCGAGTTCGTCGACGGGCTCCTGATGGCAAGCGCGGGAAGCATTCCCGGCGGCCCGACACTCGCGCGCGTCGGACGCGCGGGCGTCATTATCCTCGCGATCTTCATGGCGCTGCAGGAGCTCGGGATAGCCACCGAGATCGTGACGACGGCGTTCGCGATCATCTTTGGCGCACTCGCGCTCGCGTTCGCGCTGTCATTCGGCCTCGGCAATCGCGAGCTCGCGGGTGAGATCACGCGCGAGTGGTACGAGCGCCTGCGCGCCGAGCGCGAGACGATCGCGTGGGAAAATAAGAAGCGGGCTGCGCGCGAATCGCAGGAGGTCGAGGAGGTCGACGAGGCGCCGCTCGAGAGGGAAGAGCCAGCGGGTTGAAGGTCGCTCGTAAGTTGTTGCGGCTGAATGGATTATATGGTGTGTCGCAGGTTGCTGACGCCGCCTCGGCGGTGTATATTTCCGTTGCTGTCCGCACACCGAATTTCCCTCCCGTAACCCCCGCCTCATGACCGCTCCGAACAACCGGGAACGCATCGTCTCGCGCCTGATCGACGCCGAGGTGAAAGAGTCGTTCATCAACTACTCGATGAGCGTGATCGTCTCGCGCGCGCTCCCAGATGTACGCGATGGACTCAAGCCCGTGCATCGCCGCGTGCTCTATGCGATGAACGAGCTGGGGCTGGTTCCGGGACGCCCGTTCAAGAAATCGGCGACGGTCGTTGGTGATGTGCTCGGTAAGTACCACCCGCACGGCGACTCGAGCGTGTACGACGCACTCGTGCGCATGGTGCAGGATTTCTCGCTGCGCTATCCGCTGGTCGATGGGCAGGGAAATTTCGGCTCGGTCGACGGCGACTCTGCGGCGGCATATCGATATACGGAAGCGCGCCTCACGCCGATGGCGATGGAGATGCTCGCCGACATCGACAAGGGCACCGTCGATTATCAGGCGAACTACGACGACCGGCTGCAGGAGCCGAAGGTCCTCCCGTCCGGCATCCCGAATCTGGTGGTCAACGGATCGTCGGGAATCGCGGTCGGAATGGCGACGAACATCCCTCCGCACAATCTGAAGGAAGTCATCGCGGCGGTGGTGCACCTGATCGCGAAGCCGGATGCGACGACCGCGGATATCCGGAAGCTGATCAAGGGTCCCGACTTCCCGACGGGCGGCTACATCTACGGTCGCGAAGGGATCTTCAATTACCAGGAGACGGGACGCGGCCGCATCGTCATGCGCGCGCGTGCGGTGATCGAGGAGAAGGAGTCGTCGAACAAGTCGCAGATCGTCGTCACCGAGATTCCGTACCAGGTGAACAAGGCGCGGCTCGTCGAGCAGATCGCCGATCAGGTGAAGGAAGCGAAGCTCGAGGGGATCAGCGCGCTGCGCGACGAATCCGATCGCGACGGCATGCGCATCGTCATCGAGCTGAAGCGCGATGCGATTCCGCGCGTGGTGCTGAACCAGCTGTACAAGCACACCACCATGCAGTCGACGTTCGGCGTGATCAACCTCGCGCTGGTCCCGGACGTCAACACCGGGCAGCTCGTGCCGAAGGTGATGCCGCTCAAGGAGCTCCTCGAGCACTACATCACGCATCGCCACGAAGTCGTCGTTCGCCGCACGCAGTTCGATCTCGACAAGGCGCTCGACCGCGAGCACATCCTCGAGGGGCTCAAGATCGCCGTCGACAACATCGACGAGGTGATCAAGCTCATTCGCGCGGCGAACGATACGCCGCAGGCGAGCACGCAGCTGCAGGCGCGCTTCAAGCTCTCCGAGCGGCAGGCCGAAGCGATCCTCAACATGCGTCTCGCGAAGCTCACCGGCCTCGAGATCGAGAAGCTGGAGGCGGAGCTCGCGGAAGTGCGTTTGGAGATCAAGGAGCTGCGCGCCATCCTGGGCTCGCGCGAGCGTCGGATGCAGATCATGACGGACGAGCTGATGGCGCTCTCCAACAAGTACGGCGACGAGCGGCGCACGGAGATCACGAGCGACGAGGGCGAGTTCACGATCGAGGATCTGATCGCCGAGGAGGACATGGTGGTCACCGTGTCACACTCGGGGTACATCAAGCGGACGTCGGTGTCTACGTACAAAAAACAACGCCGCGGCGGTCGAGGACTCAACGGGCAGGGGCTCAAGGACGAAGATTTCGTCGAACACCTGTTTATTGCGTCGACGCATGATTACATACTGTTCTTCACACACGACGGACGCTGCTTCTGGCTCAAGGTGCACGAGATCCCGCTCGCGGGACGCGCGGCCAAGGGCAAGCCGGTCGTGAACCTGATCAATGTCACGGCAGATACCACTATCCGGGCGATGGTCCCGGTGCGCGAGTTCAGCGACAAGCAGTTCCTGCTCTTTGCAACGCAGCTCGGCACGGTGAAGAAGTCGGCGCTCACGGAGTACAGCAATCCGCGCTCGACGGGCATCAAGGCGATCAAGATCGAGGCGGGCGATCAGCTCATCGATGTACAGATCACCGAGGGCAACAACGACATCGTGCTCGCGACGAAGTACGGCCTCTCGATCCGCTTCCATGAGAACGACGTTCGCGAGATGGGGCGCGACACGACCGGCGTGAAGGGCGTGGAGCTCTCGGCCGGGGACGAGGTGAAGGGAATGGTCGTGATCAAGCGCGACGCGACGCTCCTCGTCGTGACGGCCAAGGGAATGGGGAAGTGCTCGCCGATCGAGGAGTACCGCGTGCAGAAGCGCGGCGGCAAGGGTATCCTCACGCTCAACCGCACGGAAAAGACGGGCGAAGTGGTCGCGCTGAAGGAAGTGCTTCCGGACGACGAGCTGATGCTCATCACCAAGCAGGGAATCGTGATCCGGATGCCCGTGAAGGGAATCCGCGTGAGCGGGCGCAATACGCAGGGCGTCAAGCTCGTGAACCTCGACGAGGGAGATTTCGTGTGCGATGTCGCGCGAGTGGTGATCGAGGATGACGAGGGTGGAGACGAGGGACTGGAGGAGCCGGTGGGAGTGTCGCCCGACGAAGAAGAGGAAGGGTAGATCGTGACGACGTCCGCCACCGCGGGCTCGCTCGCGACGCCGGACACGATTTCCCTGGTCTCGCTCGACGAGATCCGGGCGGCGGCGCGACTCCTGCGCGGCGTGGCGGTGCGCACTCCGCTCCTTCCCGCGGATGACCTCTCGGAACAGCTCGGAGGCGGCACGATCTTCGTGAAGCCCGAGATGCTGCAGCGCGGCGGCGCCTTCAAGTTCCGCGGGGCATACGTCTTCCTCGCGGGGCTCCCGGCCGCCGCGCGCGCGCGCGGCGTCATCGCGCCGTCGTCGGGCAATCACGCGCAGGCCGTCGCGTTCGCGGCGCGCATCTTCGGCGTTCATGCGACGCTCGTGATGCCCACCACCGTCACGGCCGTGAAGCGTGCAGGCGTCGAGCGACTGGGCGGCAAGGTCGAGCTTGCGGGGACGACGACGGCGGATCGGATGGCGCGCGCCGAGGAGCTGGCGAAGGAGACTGGCAGCGTGCTCGTGCCGCCGTACGACGACGCGCGCATCATCGCGGGGCAGGGCACCGCGGGGCTCGAGATCGTCGAGGATCTTCCCGATGTCGGCACGGTGCTCGTGCCGGTGGGCGGCGGCGGGTTGAGTGCGGGCGTCGCAACCGCGGTGAAGCTGCTCGCGCCGAAGGCGCGCGTGATCGGCGTGGAGCCGGTGGGCGCGGCGAAGCTCTCTCTGGCGCGCGCGGCGGGCGCACCGGTACGGCTCGAGCACACGGGCGGCATGGCCGACGGCCTGCTCGCGACGCAGATCGGCACGATCCCCTTCGCGCATCATTCCGCGTACATCGACGACGTGGTCACCGTCGAGGATGTCGATCTCGCGCCGGCGATGCGCTACCTGCTCGATCGCCTCAAGATTGTGGCGGAGCCGAGCGGCGCGATCACGATTGCCGCGCTGCAGACGGGGCGGGTCGAGCCGCGTGGAAAGACCGTTGCGGTGCTGAGCGGCGGCAACATCGAGTACGACGGGCTGCGGAGCGTGCTCGGTAATGGATAGAGCGCGCATCCTCATCGCGGATGAGGACTTCGTCCTTTCGCGCACACTCACGTGGCTGCTCCGCGATCAGGGCTACGATGTCGCGGTCGCGCCGGGCGGGCGCGGCGTGATGGATCATCTCAAGGTCACGTCCCCGGATCTGCTGATGATCGACGTGGGCGCGGAGCCCGCCGACGGCTACCAGCTGCTCGAGCGCATGCGCGGCGAGGAGCAGTGGCGCGACATGCCCGTGCTCGTGATGTCGCCGCAGGCGCCGGACGAGATGTCGATGCAGGTGCTCAAGTTCGGCGCGACGGACTTTCTCTCGAAGCCCTTCCACGTGCGCGAGCTGCTCGCGCGGGTGCGCATGCAACTTCGGGTGCGTCGTGAGATTCTGCATGCGCGCCACGCGCTGCACTCCACGGAAATCGAGCTCGCGGAGGTGCGCACGGAGGCGGAGAAGCGCCGCCAGCTCGTCGACATTCTGCAGGAAGTGCACGGCGACTTCTCGCCCGAGGAGCTCTACCATATTCTCGTGCGTCGCGTCGCGCACGCGCTCGACATCTCGCACTGCTCGCTGATCCTCGCGCGCCCGGGTGACGACACCGGCATCGTCGCCGCTGCGTACGAGACGCCGGGGCTGCGCCACCTCGAGATCGAGCTCAAGCGCTATCCGGAAATTCGCGCGGCGCTCGAGAGCTCGGAACCCGTGCTCGTCGGGGACGTGACCACCAGCCCGCTGTACGCCGAGGCGCGCAACGAGTGGGCGATCTCGCGGAACGACGTGAAGGTGCGCTCGGTGATCGCGCTCCCATTCCGCATCGATGGCATGGAGGCGGGCGTCGTCTTCCTGCGTACGCTCGATGGCGAGCCGTCACTCAAGGTGAGCGACGTCGACTTCGCTGACGATGTGGTGAAGGCGGCGGTGAGCGCGATCCAGCGCGCGCAGGCCATGGAGACCACGCGCGCGGACAACGAACGCCTCGAGGTGCTGGCGCTCACGGACTCGCTCACGCTCACGCTCAATCGCCGCGCGCTGATGGATCGCCTCGAGTCCGAGCTCGACCGCGCGCGCCGGTACACGCTGTCGCTGTCGCTGCTGATGGTCGACCTCGATCACTTCAAGGCGGTGAACGACAGCTTCGGCCATCTCGCCGGCGACGAGGCGCTGCGCGGCGTCGCGCGCGTGCTGCAGCGCGAGGCGCGCTCGGTGGACGTCGTCGCGCGCTACGGCGGCGAGGAATTCGTCGTCATCCTCCCCGAGACGGGCGAGGACGGCGCAGTGAAGGTGGCCGAGCGCATTCGCGCGCGCGTGACGGAGCAGTCGCAGGAGGGACTCGTGCCGATGCCGGCGGTGACGGTGAGCATCGGCGTCGCGACCGTGCTGTCGACGCAGCTGCAGGCGCCGGAGGAGCTGATCGCACTCGCCGATGAGGCGCTGTACAGAGCGAAGGCGCAGGGCAGGAATCGCGTTTGCACATGAGTTGTACGTAATTACGGCATGAGCACGCGCTGCCCTAACTGTCAGTCGGTCTACGCGGACGACGCCAGATTCTGTCCGAAGGACGGGACGAAGCTCGAGACTATGGTGTCGGCGGCGGCAACCGCGCCGCCGCCTCCGGTGTCAGTGACGCCACCCGCCTCCGCCACGCCGACACCGCCCGCGCACCCCGCGATGCGGCAAGCGCGGCCGTTCATTCCGCCCGCTCCACCGCCCTCGCCGCCGCCCTCATCGCACGCGCGTGTCTTCCAGCCGCTCGGCGCCGAGAATCGCGCGACGGCGCAGCGATCGGGGCCGCCGGGTGCGGTACCGGGGAAGCCTGCGGACCACTCGAAGCTCGTCGGCGAGACGCTCGACTCGCGATATTCGATCACGCGCAAGATCGGCGAGGGCGGGATGTCGTTCGTCTATCTCGCCAATGATGTGATCACCAAGCAGCAGGTCGCGATCAAGATTCTGTCGCCCGCGCTGAGTCACGATCGCACCGCGATGGCGCGGCTGCGGCGCGAAGCGGAGCTCGGCGGGCGCCTCGCACATCCGAACGTCTGCCACATCATCCGGCTCGGCGAGACGAGCAACGGGCTCGTGTACGTCGTGATGCCCTTCGTGCAGGGCGAGCTGCTCTGCGACATCACCAATCGCGCGAAGCAGCTGCCGCTCGATGTCACCGTCCGCTACATCACCGACATCGCGGCGGGGCTGCAGGTCGCGCACGAGCTGGGGATCGTGCATCGCGATCTCAAGCCCGAGAACATCATGGTCAGCAAGGCGCCTGATGGAAGCGAGCGCGCGATCGTGATGGACTTCGGGCTCGCGAAGGAGCGCGCGGTGAGCGCGGAGATCAAAAAGCTCACCGCCACGGGGATCGTGCTCGGCACACCCGAGTTCATGAGCCCGGAGCAGCTGCGCGGCAAGGCGCTCGACCCACGCACGGATGTGTACTCGCTCGGCCTCATGGCGTACGAGATGCTCACGGGGAAGCTGCCGTTCATCGGCCGCACGCAGCAGGAGATCATGATCGCGCGGCTGCGCAGCGAGCCGACGCTCATTCGCACGGCGCGTCCGGATCTGAACTTCTCGGCGGCACTCGAGAAGGTGCTGCAGAAGAGCATGGAGCGCGAGCCGGCGGACAGGTATCAGACGGCGCCGGAATTCGCGGCGGCGCTTGCGGAGACGGCGGGGCCGGGGCGCGGGAACAGCGGCATGCTGGACAGGATTTTCGGGCGCTAGAGGCACTGGCCGCGTTGGCCGTGCTTGCGAATGCGGTCGCCCGCGCCCTATTGCAGCCCCTCGCGGCGCCCGGTCAGATTTCACCCCATGAAGCGACACGCGTCGTTCGAGCCACCCGAGTACGTCGCCTGGGCAAGCGATGCCACCGAGCGGTCGCGCTTCGACGCCACCATCGCGAGACACCCGGAACGAGCGGCGATCATCGGCGCATTGCGCGAGCCCCAGTTGCTGGACCTCTACGCGTGGCTCGTCCGCACCCGATTGATCGACCAGGCGCTGAAGCGCTGGGTGCGGCAGGGGGTGATCTCGAAAGCGTGGCTGGGCACGGGAGAGGAGGCGGCGACGGTCGGTCCCGTGCACGCGCTCAGGCGCGGCCCGAACGGCGACATCGTCGCGCCGATGATCCGTAACTCAGGTGCCTGCAACGAGATGGGCATGCCGGCGGCGGACATCTTCCGCTCTTACATGGGCACCGGCGACAGCCCGTCGCACGGCCGGGACGGGCACTACGGCGACTTCTCCCGCGGGATCCTGCCGCCGGTAAGCATCGTGGGCGATTGCGCGGCCGTGGTGGCCGGGATAGCCCTCGCCATGCGCCTACAGGGGCGCGACAGCGTGGCCCTCACCTGGGTTGGTGACGGAAGCACGAAGACGGGCGTTTTTCATGAGGGGCTCAACTTCGCGGCGGTAAACAAGGTGCCCGCGATTTTCGTCATTCAGAACAACCAGGTCGCGCTGGGCACACGTCTCTCGCAGCATCATCTCGAGCCCGCGCCGACCAGCTTCGCGAATTGGCCGCAGGCATACGGGATTTGGGGAGGCGTCTTCGACGGCAACAACGTGCTCGATGGCTACGCGCTCACGTCGCTGGCGGCCGAGCGATGCAGGCGCGGCGAAGGTCCGGCGCTCCTGATCGCGGAGACGTTCCGGATGGGTGGGCACGCGACGCACGATGAGCACGAGGCGCGTCGCACCTTCGACTCGGAGCTCTTCGGGCTGTGGGGACGGCGCGAGCCGATCGCGATGTACGAGCAGTGGCTGCGCGCGCGCGGGATATCGGCGGAGCAGATCGAGGCGCGGGAACAGGACGTGGAGCTCGAGGTAAGCAAGGCAGAGGAAGAGGCACTCGCGAGTCGCGCCAGCAACATGCCAAAGGGCGAGGACGCGTTGAGTGGAGTCTATCACACAAGGATGAGTTCATGAGATCACTGATTGCAATCGCCGGCGTCTTCGGAATCGCCACCGCGTCGATCGCGTGTGGCGGTTCGAGCGATGGCGGCAGTGTGACTCCTCCCGACGGCAGCACCTTCCCGAGCGCGCTCACGGTCGCGGGGGGAATGCACATCACTTACTTCGCGAAGGTGCCCGGCGCGCGCGTGATGGCTCTCGGCCCCGACGGTGCGGTGTACGTGAGCGAGACCGGCGCGAACAAGGTCGTGCGCGTGTGGGACACGAACGGTGACAACGTAGCGGACAGCCTGCGCACGGTGGTGGAAGGGCTCAACGGACCGTCGGGGCTCGCGTTTCACAAGGGCTATCTCTACATCGCGAACACGAACGGCGTGGTGCGCGTGGAGCTGAATGCGCAGGGCGTCGTCATGGCGTCGCCGGTGTCCGTGAACTCGCTGCCTGCCGGCGGTGGACATGCGACGCGCACGATCGTGTTCGGCGCCGACAGCGCGATGTACGTGTCGGTGGGCTCGTCGTGCAACCTGTGTGTGGAGACGGACTCGGAGCGCGCGAGTGTCGTGCGTTTCAACGAAGATGGCTCGAGCGGCCGGGTGTTTTCGCGCGGGCTGCGCAATGCCGTGGGTCTAGCGGTGAATCCGACGACGCACAAGCTGTGGGTGTCGCAGAACGAGCGCGACAACGTGACGCCCGACCATCAGAATCTGCCGCCGGAAGAGATCAACATTCTGCAGGACGGGAAGGACTTCGGCTGGCCGTACTGCTATTCACTGAATGGCGCGCCGGTGCCGAATCCGGAGTACAACGACGCGGCGCGCTGCGCGACGACGGTCACTGCCGCGCTCGAGATGCAAGCGCACTCCGCGCCGCTCGGCATGACCTTCCTCGACAAGGCGACGCTGCTGCCGTCCGAGTATCGCGGTGATCTGCTGGTGGCGTTTCACGGCTCGTGGGATCGCGATCAGCCGACGGGGGCGAAGGTCGTGCGCGTGAAGATCTCGGACGGCGTGCCGACGGGCGTCGAGGACTTCGTGAGCGGATGGCAGAGCGCGGACGGCTCGCGCTGGGGGCGTCCGGCCGATGTGCAAGTGTACAAGGACGGCTCGGTGCTCATCTCGGATGATCAGAGCGGCTCGCTCTATCGCGTCGCTCCGTAGTGGCGCGATGGTAGCGGCGTGAACTCATTGTCGCGCACGGTGCTCGCCGCGGTCGCGCTCGCGTCACTCGTGGTTGGTGGCGCGCGGCCGCTCGCCGCGCAGACGCTCGTCGCGCAGAACCAGCGCCTCGTCGCGCGCGCGGACACGCTCCTGATCGCGGGGCGCATCTTCGAAGCCGAATCGCTCTACTACATCGCCGTGCGGCGATGGCCGCGCGATCCCGTCGCGCGCCTCGCGCTCGGGCGCTATCTCGCGCAGCGTGGCGCGCTCAAGGTTGGCGCGGTGCTCATGGAGGAGGCGCGATACTTCGGCGGCGACGCCGCGCGGATAGCCGTCGAGCTCGCGCCGGTGTACGAGCGGCTTGGCGAGTACAACCATCTGGCGGCGCTGCCGGCGAGTGCGGTGCCGTACGGCGAGCGGATGCGCGCGGAGTATCTGCGCGACAATCGGCCGGCGATCGCGGGCCCCGACTCGGCGACCGTCGACTACGTGGTGAACGACAGCCAGCTGCTGGGTCGCGTGAGGTTGTTGATGGGCGCCGACACGGTAACCGCGACGATCGATGCGCGAACGGAGGGGCTCGTGCTCGACACCGTGTGGGCGCGGCGCAAGGAGCTGCACCGCTTCGGCGCGCGCGCGCTCGCGGCGAGCGCTGTGGATGCGGTGACGCCGACGGTGGCGCTCGGGCCGTACACCTTCTCGAACGTGCCAACGCGATTCGCGGTGTTGCACGGTGCGGCGAAGGCGACGATCGGGCTCGATCTGATAGGACAGCTCGCGCCGAGCTTCGATCCGCGCGGCGGGAAGATCGTGCTGCGCGCGGGCGGGAGACTGCCGTCGACGTTCCCGGGGCTACGGATTGCGACGCTCACGAACGATCGCGGCGTGTACGTGGTGAAGGGCGAGACGATCTTTCCGCTCGGGCACCCCGATGTACAGCGCTACTTCCGGAATTCGCGGTGGACGCTGAATCCGAAGCGGGGGGAGGTGGTGGTGGATTCGGTGGGGGCGCCGAAGTCGTTGTAGGACTGCTCGAGTCTCTAACGCCCGATCCGTCGCAGCTCCACCAGCAGACATCGGTCCTGCACCACCTCAATGCCCGCGCGCGCGAGCTGCTCCGCCACCGCGTCGTGCCGGATCCCCGACTGCAGCCACACCGCTTTCGGCTGCTTCGCGAGAATATCGTCGACGTGCGGCGGAATATCTTGCGGACGTCGAAACACATCGACGAGATCGATCTCACCCGGCACCGCCGAAAGCGTGCGGTATGCGGTCGATCCGAACAGCTCGCGCATCTCCGGATAGTAGACGGGCACCGGAATCACCTCGTAGCCCGCGCGATGCGCATGCTCCGGCACGTAGTACGCAGGCGCGCCGGACTCTGGCGTCTTCACGCCCAGGACCGCGATGCGGCGCGTACGCTCGAGCAGCGCGCGCAGCTGCGCCGGCGTGTCGAGCAGCCGCTCGCGCCAGTCGAGCTCAGGGTCGAAGAGACTGTCGGGCTTTTCGGTCACCGTTGTCGCCTGTGCATGGGAGCACATCGCATCCGCTCACCAACTCCAATCTCAAGATATGTGCTCGCTCGCGCCGCGCGTTTCTCACCTTCGCGGGGGTAGAGTGCACCTGGCCGTTCAGCTAGCTTTCTAGGCTGTATACAATGAACGCTGGCACTGAGGAGATCCCCGAATGCGAATGCTTGTTCTTGGTGCGGGCCTGCAAGGCTCGGCCTGCGCGTATGACCTGCTCCAGAATCCGAATGTCACCGAGGTTCGCCTCGCCGACCTGAACATTTCGCACCTCCCCGACTTCCTCAACGAGTACTCGGGAAAGCGGCTGATTCCGACGCCGCTCGATGTTCGCGATCGCGAGGCCGTGCTCGCCCTGATGCGCGAGAGCAAGGCGACGATGAGCGCGATTCCGTACTACTTCAATCTCGACCTCGCGCGCCTCGCGGTGCAGGCGGGAACGAACTTCTGCGATCTCGGCGGCAATACCGAGATCGTGTTCCAGCAGAAGGAGCTGGACGCCGAGGCCCGCAAGGCGAAGGTCACCATCGTTCCGGATTGCGGTCTCGCGCCCGGCATGGTGAACATCCTCGCGCAGTACGGCATCTCGCAGCTCGACGATGTGAAGACGGTCAATATCTTCGTCGGTGGACTCCCGCAGCAGCCCGAGGGGCCGCTCGGCTATCAGATCGTCTACTCGCTCGAGGGCGTGCTCGACTACTACACGACGCTCTCGTGGATCGTGCGCAATGGGAAGCGCGAGCAGGTGAAGGCGCTCTCCGAGCGCGAGCCGGTGATGTTTCCGAAGCCGGTAGGCGAGCTCGAGGCGTTCCACACGGCGGGCGGACTGTCGACGATGGCGTGGCGCTACGAGGGGAAGATTCCCTCGATGGAATACAAGACGCTCCGCTATCCGGGACATGCGCACATCATGGAGGCGATTCGCGAGCTCGGACTACTCGAGCTCACGCCGATCGATGTGAAGGGAACGAAGGTCGTGCCGCGCGATGTGATCGTGGCCGCGATGGGCCCGCGCCTCACGAAGCCCAAGGGGCGCGATCTCGTCGCGCTGCGCGTGGTCGTCGAGGGAACGAAGGGTGGCGCCGCGAAGACGCTGGGCTGGGAGCTGCTCGACTACTACGACGAGTCGCGCGGCATCAGCGCGATGATGCGGACGACGGGCTACTCGCTGTCGATCACTGGGCAGATGCAGGCCAACGGCGAGCTCGAGGCGGGTGTCTACACGCCCGACGAGTGCATCCCGGCGGAGAAGTACATCTCCGAGCTGGCGAAGCGCGGCGTGATGATCAGGGAGATCTAGCTGCGATGATCAAGACGTAATTCACAATGCAGCGATCCTTAGCACGCCTTGGCGACCCTGTCGCCACCGTCGAGTCGCCGGCACTGGTCATCGACCTCGATGCGATGGAGCGCAATCTCGCGGCGATGGCGGCGTTTGCACGCTCGCACGGCGTTCGCTTGCGCCCGCACGCCAAGATGCACAAGAGCGCGGCGATCGCCAAGGCGCAGATCGCCGCTGGTGCGGTCGGCGTCTGCGTACAGAAGGTCAGCGAGGCCGAGGTCCTGGCTGATGCCGGGATCACGGACATCTACATCAGCAACGAGGTGATCGACGCGGCGAAGCTGACGCGGGTGGCTGCATTGGCCGGGCGCATCAAACTCGCAATCGCGGTCGATTCGATCCTCGGCGTGGATCGCCTCGCCGAAGCTTGCAAGGCCGCCGGCAGCGCGCCGAATGTCTTCGTCGAGATCGACGTCGGCCAAGGCCGCTGTGGCGTCTCGGCAGCGGAAGCGGGTGCGCTCGTGCGCCACGTTGTCTCGCGCGGGCTGCGCTTCGCGGGGCTGCAGGCGTATCAGGGCGCGGCCCAGCACGTTCGCGGCGCAGCTGAGCGCGAGGCCGCAGCGCACAGCGCGACGGCGTTGGTGCGCGCGTCGCAGACGAGCATCGCCTCGGCCGGCATCGCGTGCCCGCTCGTGACTGGCGGGGGCACCGGCACGTTTGTCTTCGAGGCCGCGAGCGGCGTCTGGGGCGAGCTGCAGGTCGGCAGTTATCTGTTCATGGATGGCGAGTACGCCAACATCGAACCGGCGGAAGGTGCGCCGCGGTTCGAGCACGCCCTGTTCGTCAAGTCGCAGGTGATGAGCCGCGGCGCATCGCATGTGGTGGTCGATGCCGGCCTGAAGGCGTACGCGATTGACGCCGGACTGCCGCGGGTCTGGCAGCGCGAGCTCGAGCTGTACAATTTCGGCGACGAACACGGCATCCTGAGGCTGAGCAGCAATGCCTCGGCCGCAGAACTCCCTCTGCTCGGCGAAACCGTCTGGCTAGTGCCTGGTCACTGCGACCCGACCGTCAATCTGTACGACTGGTATGTCGGCATGCGCGGCGACCGGGTCGAATGCCTGTGG
>PLMM01000358.1 GCA_003142495.1 Gemmatimonadota bacterium
TAGCGTTGCACGTGTTGAGCAACGTCGCCTGGGTCACAGAGTTGCTTTTCATCACTATTGCTTGCGCCACCGGCCTCAACCCAGAGGTATTGGCCACCAAACACGTGCGTGCTCTTCACATCACTAAACCCGGCATTCCGAAATGCCGTGGCGAAGCTGTACGGCGAGAAGTACGAGCAGTGCTCGTAGAAGAAGTCCCAGATCACGGCGTTTCTTAGAATCCACTCGACGTCGGGCGTCTCAACGAACACGCGTGCACCGGTCGAGGCCCGCCGAATCTCCGCGAGCAACGACGCAGGCTCTGGCACGTGCTCGATCACGTGCCGACATATGACCACGTCCGGCGCGAGATCGGCGTATGCTCTATCGTAGAAGGATCGCACAAACTCGACTCGTCCGCCGACTGCTGTATCCGGTCCTGTGTAGGCAGGGTCAAAACCCCAGCCAACGTTGCCTGCATCGGACACAACCAGCGTCTCGAGAAATGTCCCTCTCCCGCTTCCGACCTCGACGATGCGACAGTTTCGCACTCCACTCTCACCGAGCAATCGCTCCACAAGCCCGTCGACATGGGCACTAAAGGCGGCGGAGTGCGTTTGATCATTCTCGTAACTGTCGTCATACGTCATCAGCGACAGATCGAAGGCCGCGTTGAACACGAATCCACAGGTCAAGCAGGCAACGACCTTCAAGTGACCTCGCGTGGCCGCACGCGCGTCCGCTCGGCTTTCGTAGAGCTTGTTCTGATGCACCGGCACCTTCGGTCGCTCGGTAATCCCTGCCAACTCGCCCGATGCACATAGCGGACACGTCGATCTAAGCTTCATTAACTCTCCCCTGGGCAATACGCCAGGCAATCGTTCGTTGTATGGCATCGTGCCGATCAAATCGTGGTTTCCAGCCAACTTCTCGGCTCAATCGTGACACGTCCGCGACGATCGACTTCGGTTCTGTGCTGGACGAATCTTCCGAAACTACCTGCACTAGCTGAGAAAGATTCATCGCTGATCCAATCTCGACAGCGACCTCCCCGAGCTGCGACGCTGCGCCAGACGCAATATTCACCGTTCCTTCTACGGTTGATCGAGCCAAGGCGACGATAGCATCTCCCGCGTCTTCGACATACAGCAAGTCGCGAAATAAATCGCCATTCCGACAGTAGGCTTGCTCTCTATCTATGAGGGGATCGACTATGGAAGGAACGAAGCGTTCCTTTCGCTCATGCGGACCGAATAGAAAGAAGAGGCGCGCCCACGAAAAACTGATTCCGGCTTTCGTCGTAAGCGCTTCCGACCGTCGCTGCAGCGACAGCTTGGCGCATCCATAGGGTGTGGCCGGAACTTCGGGCGTCACGCCCTCTTGGAGAACTTCGGAGCCCCATTGATACTCCGCGCGGCTGCCTGTTGCGACGAGCCGCCTACCGCCATTCTGTACGAACGACTCGAAAAGATGCAAGCTGCAGCTCTCCCACGCCGTGTTCAGCGGAGAGTGCCAGTACTCATGGGGCTTCGTGTACCAAGCGAGATGTATCAGGTGAGTGGGACGGACGGTGTCGATAAGTTGCGACACCGCGGACTCGTCGAAGAGATCTACTCGGTGCTCATGAGCTGACGATGCATCGAACGGAGTTCGCGACGTCACATGCACTTCGAAGCCATGCCGCAACAACGGCGCTACGACCTGTCGGCCGACAAAGCCGCTGGCCCCCGTCACTAATACTCGATTCACGTGTTCAACAGTCACGTCGCATCACAGCATTCCGCATCAGCCATGGATTCCCGGTAGTGCTTCATCTCTCGCGGAGATCGTTAATCCCTCGGTGATGGGCCATTTGATGGCCAATGAAGGATCGTTCCAGCGAATCCCGCGACTGGCTGACGGCACATACTCAACCGATATCTGATAGAAAACTTCGGAGTCGTCTTCGAGGGTCTGAAATCCGTGAGCGAAACCGCGTGGAACGTATAGCATACGATGGTTCTCACCGGTGAGCTCTACACCGTGCCAGCTTGCATAGGTTGGTGACTCCCGCCGCAAATCCACAATAACGTCAAAGATTCTGCCCGAAGTACAGCGAACAACTTTCGCCTCTTCGTATGGAGCTGCTTGGAAGTGCATGCCGCGCAGCGTGCCGCGGCTCTTATTGAACGATGAGCTGCACTGCGCGACAGTCGTGCTCAGACCGTGATCCGCAAACTCACGCGCACAGAAAGTGCGCGCGAAAAACCCCCGATCATCCTCGTGAGCCTCGATGTCGATTAGGTAGGCGCCAGCGAGGACTAGCTGAGTAAAACGCAATGCCTGTATGATCTCCGGGCCATCAGACTAGCCGCACATCGGGAATCGGAATCACGAACTTCCCTCCCCTCGCCCGATACTCGGCCTGCTGCTCCAGGATCTCATCCGCAAAGTTCCACGTGAGCAGCAGTACGTAGTCGGGCATCGCCTCGAGAAGCTTCTCCGCCGGATAGATCGGGAGATGCGTGCCCGGCGTATATCTGCCCTGCTTCACTGTGCTGCGATCCGCCACGAAATCGAGCGTCTCCGCCCCGATACCGGCGTAGTTGAGCAGCGTGCTTCCCTTCGCGGATGCACCGTAGGCTGCGACGCTCCGGCCATCCTCCTTCAGCTCGCCAAGCACGGCGCGGAGCTGCGTGCGTATTCCTTTCACATCGTCGCTGAACTCCAGATACGATGCCGGGTTGTTCACGCCCCACGCCGCTTCGTCGGCCAGTAGCGAGCGCACGGCGCCGGAGACGAGCACGTTCTCCCTGCTCGGCGTTGCGAACACCCGCAACGTCCCTCCATGAATCGCCACGTTCTCGACATCGACGATCGTAAGCCCCTGGCGACGGAAGAGTGAATCGAGCGCCGCGAGCGAGAAGTAGCACAGGTGTTCGTGATAGATCGTGTCGAACTCCGTGCGATCGATCAGCTCCTTCACGTACGGAGTTCGACA
>PLMM01000168.1 GCA_003142495.1 Gemmatimonadota bacterium
TCGACCCCGATACACTACTGACGCTCGACGACATGCGCGAGTTCGCCGAGGTGAATATCGCGACCCAGTCCGAGCGGTTCATCGAGCCGCTCGCGCGCGACGCGGTGGCGCTCGCCGCCGCATCGCGCACCGCTCCCGCCATACTGCTCGGCAGCATCGCCACGGACAAGTACGTCGGCACGCTGGCGGCTGCCTTCGGCGAGCGGCTGCGCTTTCCCGAGGAGTTCGTGGGGCGCGGCGACATGAGCCGCGGCGGGCTTCTGCTCAGGAGCGTGCGCGAGAGCGCGGAGCTCACGTATATCCCGGTGTCGGGCGCGACGCGGCGCGGGGCGCGGCCGCCCAAGCTCGTGCCGGTGCGATGATGGTGGCGACGGCGAAGAAGAAATCCGCGGCGAGAGCGAGCGCGCGAGTGAAGAGCGCCGGCGTCGTCATCCCGAAGGGCGTGCGCGACGCCGTCGTGCGAGCCGGCGCGCACGACGNNCGCAGCGAGGTCATCCACGTCGCCGGGCGCGACGTGGCGGTGATGAACGCGGACAAGGTCTTCTTCCCGGGCGCGGGCGACGGCGGCGCTGGCAGCGCCGAAGAGGCCGGCGACGTGGAATCGGCGGCCCCGATCACGAAGCTCGACCTCGTGCGCTACTACCTCGCGGTCGCGGACGGCGCCCTCCGGGGAGTCGGCGGCCGTCCGATGGCCCTGAAGCGCTACCCGAACGGCGCGAGTGGGAAGTGGTTCTTCATGAAGCGCGCGCCGTCGCCGCGCCCCGAATGGATCGAGACGTGCGCGATCGAGCACGCATCCGGGAGCATCATCGACTTCCCGATGGTGCAGGATCTCGCGTCGCTGCTCTGGGTCGTGAACCTCGGCTGCATCGATCTCAATCAGTGGTACGCGCGCTGCGACGACGTGCATTGTCCCGACTACCTGCACTTCGATCTCGATCCCGTCGTGGGCGCATCCTTCGCGCGCGTGCGCGAGACCGCGCTGCTCGTGCGCGAAGCGCTCGAGGCGCTCGGCATGACCGTTCTCGCGAAGACGACGGGCTCGAGCGGCATCCATCTCTACGTGCCGATCGTGCGCGGGCCGGTGCAGAAGCAGGTATGGACGTTCGCAAAGGAGTTTGCGCGCGCAATGGAGTCGCGCGCGCCGAAGCTCGTCACCGCGGAGTACCGGATCGCGCACCGGCCGCGTGGGCGCGTGCTCGTCGACTACAACCAGAACGCGTGGGGACGAACGTTGGCCTCGGTATATTCGGCGCGGCCGACGCCGAGGGCCGCGGTGTCGACGCCCGTGACCTGGGCGGAGATCGAGAAGGGGATCGAGATCGATGACTTCCGCATCGACAACGTTCCCGCGCGCGTGAAGAGGCTCGGCGATCTGTGGAAGCCGCTGCTCGCCACGCGCGGAAGGTTCAAGCTCGAGAGCGTGCTGTGAGCCTTCCGATCCCGCGCAGCTACGCGCCGATGGAGGCGCTACAAGTGGGCGAGCTCCCGCTCGGCGAGCAGTGGCAGTACGAGCCCAAGTGGGATGGCTTTCGCTGCATCGCCTTTCGCGATGGCGGCAAGGTCGATCTCATGTCGAAGTCGGGGAAGCCGCTTGGGCGCTACTTCCCCGATATCGTCGAGGCAGTGAAGGCAATCGACGCCGAGCGCTTCGTGATCGACGGCGAGATCGTGATTCCGGTGGGGAAGCTGCTGTCGTTCGATGAGCTGCTGCTGCGCATCCATCCGGCGGCAAGCCGGGTGAAGATGCTGGCCGAGGCGCATCCGGCGATGCTGATCGTGTTCGATCTGCTGGTCGACGGCGAGGGCGCGTCGCTGGTGAAGAAGCCGCTGAGCGAGCGGCGCGTGGCGCTCGAGTCATTCGCGGTGAAAAAGCTCGCGGGCGCGGGCGTGATACGACTGTCGCCGGCGACGACGTTGGAAAAGACCGTGAAGCGGTGGTACGCGTCGGTGGGATCAGCGCTCGACGGCGTGATCGCGAAGCGGCGCGATCTGCCGTATCAAACGGGCGAGCGCACGGGGATGCAGAAGCTCAAGCAGAAGCGCACGGCGGACTGCGTGGTGGGCGGCTTTCGCTACGCGTCGAAGGGGCGGTCGATGGGATCGCTGCTGCTCGGGCTCTACGACGAAAGCGGATTACTCAATCACGTCGGCTTCTGCTCGGCGTTCTCGGTGGCGGAGCGAAAGGAGCTCACGCCGAAGCTCGAGGCGCTGAAGGGCGCGCCCGGTTTTACTGGGCAGGCGCCGGGAGGGCCGAGCAGGTGGAGCACGGAGCGGACGGGCGAGTGGGTGCCGCTCAGGACAAAGCTCGTGGTGGAAGTGGAGTACGACCACTTCACGGGCGGGCGCTTTCGTCATGGGACTGGATTTCTGAGATGGCGACCAGAAAAGGCGCCGAAGCAGTGCACCATGAAGCAGGTCGAGCGCGAGGCGTCGTCGTCGCTGCTGTTGCTGGGGGCTGCGACGAGGAGTGCCGGGAAGAAGAAAACGGGCTCAACAGCGAAGAAGAGGACGTCGCAAAGAAAACCATAGCGGGCCGAACGGTACATCTTTTGCCTCGGCGTAGAGCATCACGACCAGAGGATTCTATGCGGCGTTCGTACGTGTTGGTGGCGCTCTGCGCCGTGGCTGTGGGATGCGCGGTGTCGACGCAGCAGGAAGTGCAGATGGGGCAGCAGTACTCGACGCAGTTGAATTCCACGCTGCCCATCGTGACTGATCCTGCCGTCCAGGCCTACGTCAATCAGCTCGGCAACTCGATGGCGAAGCTCACCGGCCGCGCCGATCTCGATTGGAAATTCTTCGTCGTGAATACGGAAGTCGTGAATGCGTTCGCGCTCCCGGGCGGCTACATCTATGTGAATCGCGGCGTAATCGAGCGCGCGGACAAGATGGACGAGCTTGCGGGTGTGATTGGGCACGAGATCGGGCACGTCGTGAAGAGGCACAGCCTGAAGCAGATGCAGCAGCAACAGGGCGCGAACGTCGGCATTGCGCTCACGTGCGTGCTCACCCACGTGTGCGACAGCGACGCGTCGCAGGCGGCGATTCAGCTTGGTGGCGCGGCGGTGTTCGCGAAGTTCAGCCGGCAGGACGAGAAGGACGCCGACGAGGAGGGCTTCAAGAACGTGATCCGTGCGGGGATCAGTCCGAAGGGGCTCGCCTCATTCTTCCAGAAGCTGATGGCGGAAGAGAAGGGCGGCGGCTCGCCGGTCGACGCGTGGTTCAGCGATCACCCGCTCACGCAGGATCGCATCGCGGACATCCAAAAGCTGATCGACGCGAAGGACCCGGCGATCCTCCGCACGCTGGCGGAGGACAACGGGGCGTTCCATGAGTTCAAGGATCGCGTGCATGCGCTGCCGCCGGGGCCGAAGCCTAAAACGCCATAGAGCGTGGGGACTAGCTAACTGCTAGATGCTCACTACGATCACGAAAAAAGGCAAAAGAGAGCACGAATCGAATCATGTAGGGCTGACTGCATCGTGGCGGGCAGATGCGAGCCAACTCACGCATTGCAGTCGTCATTGCGCGCAGGCACTCGCTCCGCGCCAGATTCGATTCGTGCTGTTTTTTTGCCTTTTTTCGTGATCGTAGTTGGCAGCTCTCGACTCCCCCTGCTTCCTCATCGCGCTCGCCGCTATCGACCCGGCGAAGATGTACGAAAGCTTTGATTCCTGGGACTCAGAAAGCGTTTACTTATCGATCTCCACAGTCAGCGAAGCGCAAACCATCTCCAGCACTGCTCCGCTGTGAAAGACGACGGCCACTTCTTCTCCGGGCAGCATTGAGTTTGCCGGCCGATGTGCCAGGAACTGGGCACGCGCCTCGGGAGAGATCTGTCCTTCCACCGAATTTATTGACTCTCTGCCTGAGGTATACCAGAGCCTATGAATCATGAGTCTGACGTCATGAGCAACCAGTACGAGCCTTCGACCTGACCATGACGGGTGCCCCGACTCTATGTGACAGTCAACAACGATCCGGATTATCCGAGCCTCTGGATCCAAAAAATCTTCCGTGAGAGTGCGAACGATAGAGTCGTGAAGGTAGCCCAGCTCTCTCAGTCTCTCGGAATTCATGGATTCACCACCGCGGGAGAGATGTAAAAAAGTCCGGCCGATAAGATCGCAGCCGGACTTCGTATTTGACACTCCCCGCAGCGGCTAGCGCGCCGGGATCGCGGTGTAGACCACCCGCATCGAGCAGCTGTCGGCGGCGGTGCGCGCGCGGTAGCGGAGAGTCAGCGCCGCGGGATGGTTCCCCGGCTGCTGGACCGGAGAGGCGACCGTCGGCACATTCGTGAGATCGTTCCAATTCGCGCCGCCGTCGGCGGACCACTGCACCATCGTGCGCCCAGCGCTGTCATCGCTCGGCAGCGTGCGCGCGACGCACGGCGTGATCTCGGCGATCGTGATCGCGTGGGAGAGGTCGCCCTCGGAGGAGACGCTCGACGGGGCGTCGGCCTCCGTCCAGCCATTCGTGCCCGCCGCCGCGGGGAAGCGCACACTCGCGATCACGGGCTCGGTCGTCGCAAAAAGTCCCCAACGAACGTGCGTTCGGACCACTGGACCATCGGGCGCGCTCGCGTTGGGCGCCGAGGGTTCGGTGGTGGTGATGACCGCGAAGGCGGCGACGACTGCGGCGGCGTAGGCCAGAAAGGGCGGCATCTTTCGTTGCAACGAGACGAGTGAGTGACGATCGCTAGCCTCAACAGACGCGGGACGTTTGAAAAGGAAACCGTCTTGCTATCGCGTGCGCGCGAACGCATTAATCCGGTGGCACTCGTGCGACTTCCGCGTGTAGAAATCGCTGCTGGCGCACTGTGTGCAATGATGTGAATCACCTGTTCGGGGCTGATCGATGCGACGTAGCGGCAAGAAGAATTTGCGCGGGCTCATGATGCGCGGGGCGATGGCGGCGGGAGCGATCGCGATCGCTACCGGGGCGTCGGCGTGCGCGATGATGCATGGCGCGCGCGCTGGCCGGCCGGGGCTCGAGGTGGTGGTCGGCAACGATGTGCGGCCGGCGCGCGATGTCGTCGTCTTTCTCGAACGCCCGAATGGCGTGCGCCTTCGGCTCGGCGACGTACAGTCGGATTCGACGCGGACGCTCACCTATCCGTCGCACCTCGATCAGGGCGAGTATCAGCTGGTGGCGCTCGATGATGCCGGGCTGACCGTGGTGTCGCAGCGCGTGTCGCTCTCGTCGAATGAGCAGCGGGTGGTGTGGCAGCCGGGCGCGCGCAACGCGACTACGAGCATTCTTCGCTGAAAAATGGGGCTCTCGGAGCCCTTTTTTTAACCCCTTGTGATTCGGTGTTTGTTCGGGTATCCTTGGCCTCCCACCTAGCCAGGAGCTCACCATGATGCGCACCCCGAATCTCGAAGCGAAGCTCGAGCTCCTCATGTCGCTCGCGGGCGACGACAAGGAGGGGCTGCCAACGAAGCAGCTGCCGCCGAGGCTGCGTCATGCGAACGATGTGGGGGCGTTGCGGCCGCTGAATCTGCGGCCGGTGCGCATCGGGAGTAATGGTCCGCGCATGACGCTCATGCGCATCCTCATGACGAACGCGTGCAGCTTCAACTGCCACTACTGCCCGATGCGCCGCGATCGGGACATGCCGCGCACGCTGCTCAAGCCGGCCGAGCTCGTGCGGATCTTTCTCGCGGCGGTGGAGCGTGAGTGGTGCACGGGGCTCTTTCTCACCACGGGGATCCCGGGCCGGCCGGTGAAGGTGATGGACGATCTCATCGAGGTGCTGACGCTGCTGCGCGTCAAGCATCGCTTCGCGGGCTACATCCACGTGAAGATGGTTCCCGGCGCCGAGGTGGCGCAGATCGAGCGGCTCACGTCGCTGGCGACGCGGGTGTCGATGAATCTCGAGGCACCGTGCGGCGACACGCTCATGCGCATTGCGCCGGAGAAAAATCTCTCGAGTGCGCTCGTGCAGCTCGATCGCGTGCGCAAGCAGGTGAATGAGCGCCGCAACGAGGAGCACGAGGGGCGTCCGCACGACGTGTTCCTTCCGGGCGGCACGGCGGGGATGACGATGCAGTTCGTCGTCGGTGCGACGCCGGATACGGATCGCACGATCATGAGTCGCGTGGCGGAGCTGTATGCGGGGCGCGGAATTCATCACACGCACTTCGCGGCGTTCAGGCCCATCCGCAACACGCCGCTCGAGAACGTGCGCGCGACGCCGGCGGTGCGCGAGCAGCGCCTGTATCAAACCGACTATCTGCTTCGCAACTACGGCTTCGCGCCGAACGAGGTCGTGTACGACGAGAACGGAAATCTCCCGCTCGAGAACGATCCGAAAACGTCGTGGGCGCTCGCGCATCCGGAGCACTTTCCGCTGGAGGTGCGCGCGGCGTCGCGCGGGCAGCTGCTCCGCGTGCCGGGAATTGGCCCCGCGAGCGCGCGCCGCATCGTGACCGAGCGGATGACGACGCAGCTGCGAGGGCTCGCCGATCTGCGCGCTCTCGGCGTCGTCACCTCGCGCGCAGCGGGCTTTCTCACGCTGGGCGGCAAGCGGCTACAGAGCGTGCGCTGGTCGGAGCAGCTCGGATTCTGGAGGCCGGACGAGGAGGTGGG
This sequence comes from Gemmatimonadota bacterium, assembly GCA_003142495.1. Classification (GTDB taxonomy): domain Bacteria; phylum Gemmatimonadota; class Gemmatimonadetes; order Gemmatimonadales; family Gemmatimonadaceae; genus FEN-1250. Next base: position 6,598 of record PLMM01000168.1, read on the forward strand.
CGCGTACCATATTCAGTACGAGGTGAGCCCGGGCACGTTTCGGTAGAAATCGCTGCGCGAATTGGTTGCGCGAGGGGCGTACTGGCGATTAGCCTCGCTGCATGCCAATTCGCACTCGATTTTCTCGCGGCGCGCTCGCGGCGTACTTCGCGCTAACACTCGCGCCATACGCCTCGCCCCTGCACGCGCAGGCGGACTCCGCGTCGAAGCTAACGCTCGACGGCATCTTCAACAGCAACGACTTCCAGGCGCGGCGAGTGT
>PLMM01000293.1 GCA_003142495.1 Gemmatimonadota bacterium
CCCCGCCGCTCTCGCCACCACCCGCTGGCGCTGCGCGATCTCCGGCCACGAGATCACCGTCCCCGCCACCCCTCCTGGCTCCGCCCCCGAAGTCACGATTCCCATCTCCATCAGCGCCATCCTCGCCCGCGCACCCCTCGCTCTCCTCATCCAAGAACCCACTTGAGCGGCATCGCGATGAGCCAAGCACTGCCCGCTCATGCGTCGCGCTCCCCCTCTCCGAACCGCCCGTAGCGCAGCGCGAGCGTCGGCAGCACGAACAGGCTCAACGCGGTGGATGTCACGAGCCCGCCCAGAATCACGATCGCCAGCGGCCCCTCGATCTCGCGCCCCGGATCCCCACTTCCCAGCGCGAGCGGCAGGAGACCGATCCCCGTGATCACGGCGGTCATGAGAATCGGCCCGAGCCGCTCCGCAGCGCCCCGAATCGCCGCGGCCGCGCCCCACCTCTCCCCCTCGTGCCGCACGAGATGATCGTAGTGCGCGATCAGCATGATCGCGTTGCGCGTCGTGATGCCGAAGAGCGTCACGAACCCCACCAGCGATCCGAGCGACAGCGACGCGCCGGTGAGGAACACAGCGAACACTCCGCCCACGAGCGCGAAGGGAAGGTTGGCGAGCACCAGGAGCAGCTGCCGCACATTGCCGAATGCGAGCCAGAGCAGCATCACGATCCCCGCGCCTGCGAGGAGCCCGCGCACCAGAAGCTCCCGCTGCGCCGCTCGGCGCGCCGCTGCGGACCCCACCACTTCCGTGTACACGCCGCGCGGCAAACGAGTGGCGCCGATGCGCCGCTCCACCGCGGCGGTGAACGCGGCCAGGTCGCCCGATCCCGGTGACGCGGTAACCGTCTGCACGCGCCGCGCTCCCTCGTGCGCGATGCTGTAGCGCCCCGTCACCCGTACGATGTCGGCCACCTCGCCCAGCGGCACCAGCCGGCCACCGAGGGTGGCGAGCGGGATCTGCGCCAGATCCTCCGGCCGCGCGAGTCGCGTCTGGCTCACCTTCACCACCACATCGGTCGCCCGGTTCCCCTCGAAAATCTGAGCGACAGGCTCTCCCTGCGTGGCTGTCTGCACCGCCGAGAGAACGTCGAGCGCAGGAATCCCCGCGCGCTCGAGCGCCTGCGGCCGGAGCCGAACGAGCGCCTCCGGCGCAACGGCCGCCACGCCCGGCTGCACGTCGGTGGCGCCCGGCACGCGCTGCACCACCGCCGCGACCATCCGTGCTGCCACGTCCAGGCTGTCCAGATTGTCGCCAAAGATCTTCACGACCACCGGCGCGGTGCTCCCGGAGAGCGTCTCCTCGATGCGCTCCGTGAGATAGGGCATGATGAGAAAGTGCGCCCCCGGAAAGTGGCCGACGATTCGCCTCAGGTCTTCCTGAAACTGCTCTGCGCCTTCTCCGGACAGGGGAACGAGGTCCACCTCCAACTCGCTGTAGTACGGCCCGTAAGTGTCCTCCGCCGCCTCCGCGCGCCCGGCTCGCTGCGCCACCGAGCGAACCCGCGTGTCCTTTCTGAGCTCGGCGGTCACCGCGTTCCCAACCCGGATCGATTCATCGAGCGACGTGCCGGGAACGAGAGCCATGTGCAGCCGTAGATGCCCTTCGTTGAAATCGGGGAGAAAGCTCCCTCCGAAGAAGGGCACCATCGCCGCCGCCAGCACGATCAGCGCGGCAGTCGCGGCCATGATCGTTCTCGGATGCTTCTGCAGCGAAGCGAGCTGCCTTGTGTACCAGCGCTTGAGTCGCGCCAGAAAGCGCGGGTCGCCCACGTGTCCAGCGCGGCCGGCGAGCAACGTCAGCGCCAGCGCCGGCGTGACCGTGAGGGCCACGGCGAGCGACGCCAGAATCGCGAAGAGATAGGCGAAGCCCAGGGGACGAAAAAATGCCCCCTGCACGCCGGTGAGTCCGATCACCGGGATGAACACGAGCGCCACGAGAAAGGTCGCGTAGACGACGCTCGAGCGAACCTCGATCGAGGCGTCGAACACCACCTCGTGCAGTGGCCTCGGCTCCGCCCGCGCGCGATTCTCACGCAAGCGGCGGCCGATGTTCTCGACGTCGATGATCGCGTCGTCCACCACCTCGCCGATGGCGATCGCGAGTCCCCCCAGCGTGAGCGTGTTGACGGTGAAGCCGAGTGCGTCGAGCACCACGATCGCCGCCAGCAGCGAGAGCGGGATCGCGGTGAGCGAAACCGCCGCCGCGCGAAAGTCGGCGAGAAAGAGAATGAGCACCACGGCCACGAGCACGCCGCCGATGAGCAGCGAGTGCTCGACGTTGCCGAGCGCGACGTCGATGAAGTTGGAGGGCCGGAAGAGGTCCGCGTGCAGCGTGATTCCCTCCGCCTCGATCGCCGGCCGCATCGCCGCGAGCGACCGTGCGACCGCGCCCGCCACCTCGCGCACGTTGCCGCCAAGCTGCGCGTCGATCACCAGCTGCACCGCGTCCTGGCCGTTCACCGTGGCCGCGCCCACGCGCGGCTCCGAGCCTTCCACTACGCGTGCGACATCCCCGATCCGGAGCACCGCCTGCCCGTCCGCACGAATCACGCTCTGGGCCAGCCGCGCCACAGTGGCTTGCTGCCCTTCGGTGCGCACGGCGATCTGTTCGTTCGCGTTGGTGATCGCCCCCGCGCCGCGGACGCCGGTGGTGCGCCGTGCCGCGCTCACCACGTCCGCGATCGTGAGCCCGTAGCTGCGCAGACGCGCCGGATTCACCTCGATCTGCAGCTGACGCACCTCTCCGCCGTGCACGGTCACTCGCGCCACTCCGGACACCGCGAGCAGCTCCGGCCGGAGCGTCCAGTCGGCGTAGCCGCGAAGGTCGCGCATCGAGCGCGTGCTCGATGTGAGCCCGGCCACGAGAACCGTGCCGGTGGACGACGTGAGCGGTGTGATCGCCGGCGCGTGCGCGCTCTGCGGTAACTGGCCGCTCACCTCCGCCAGCCGCTCCGCCACTGCCTGCCGCGCGCGATAGATGTCCATGCGCTCGCCGAAGGTCATCGTGATCGCGGACAGCCCCTGGATCGACTGCGATCGCACCGACGCGATCCCCTGGACGCCGTTGATGGCGTTCTCGATCGGCTGCGTCACCAGGATCTCGACCTGTTCTGGGGTGAGCCCCGGCACCTCGGTTTGAATGCTCACCTGCGGCGGCGCGAATTCCGGAAACACATCGTACTTGGTGCGCGCGAGAACGAGCCCCCCGTAGAGGAGAAAGGCTGCCGCCAGCGCGATCACCACGCCGCGGTGGCGCACCGAGAGCCGGACGATGGCGTTCAGCATGTTTGGCGAACCATCATCGCGTTCATGGCGGCGGCGGGGATGATGCTTCGCGCGCTGCTACTTCTCTTCATCGCCCTGGTCGGACATCTGCACGTGTGTCCGGAACTCTTCCGAGAGGAGCTGCTGCGCCCCGCGGGTGACCACGAGGTTGCCGGGCTCGAGCCCCGACGACGCGGAGGTGACCACGTAGCCGCCCGACACGGGATAGTCCGTCATCACCCGCGCCCGCACGTAGCTCCGTGGTCCGCGCTGCACGAACGCCCACGCGAGCCCCTCCCACTGCACCACGGCGGCGTCGGGCACGAGCACGCTCGCTCCCGCGCTCACGGCGGAGTCGCGCCGATTCGCGCCCGGGCGCGTGTCGGGGACGATCGCCGTCACCGGCGTTCCCGGGCGCGCGCCCGGCCACGCACGCGCAAGGCGATACAGATACACCGGCATGCGCGTGAGGCTGTCCACCACCGCCGCCGCGCCCACCAGCTGCGCACGCGTTCCCGCCGGCGCTACAACCGATTCGGCGAGCGGCGCGATGGTGATCTGCCTTGGCGGCGCGCTTCCGAGCTCCGGCCGCCACACGATCCGCACGAGCGGCGATTGGAAATCCGCGAGCACGAGCAGCTCCTGGCCGGCCTGCACCAGCTCTCCGGGCTGAGCGCCCACGCGCACCACCGTGCCGCCCCGCGGAGCGGTGAGCGGCGCGGCATCGGAGACTCTGCCGAGCAACTGCCCCGCGCCCACGCGCGAGTCGAGCGCCGGCCACGTGGTGCTCGACAACCGCCCAGCCACCGCTGCCCGAATCGTCGTGCCCCGCGCCGGGTCTGCGGCGAGCTCGCCCGTCAGATGCACGGCCCCGATGTCGGCGGGGCTCACCCCTCCCACCCCTCCCACTGCGCCCGCCGCACCACTCGCGCGGAGCGGCGTCGTGCCGATGTCCGCCCGCGCTTCCGCCGTCACATCCAGCACGATCGCTGCCTCATCGCCAAGGCTGACGATGCGGCTCGTGGGCGCGCCGGCCGGCGCACCCCCCGCATCGGTCGCGCTCGTCCGCCCGCGCTCTACGACCACCACTCCCACCGCCAGCGCAGCGACGATCGCGGTCCCGATCGCGATGCGGATGGCGCGACGACGTATCATCATTTCATCTCCTCCGGGCGGTCGCGCCCTCCATGTGTACCGGCGGTGTCGGCGGTGTCGGCGGTGTCGGCGGTCGTGACCGCCGTCGTGAGGTCGGTCAGCTCGGTCGGGCCGGGCCAGCGCGGTCCGCCACTCGGCCACGCCCCGAGCACGGACTCGAGCGCCGTCGCCGCCTCCAGCGCTCGCTCCGCCGCCGCGTGCTGCGCGCGCACCGCCCGCAGCACAGCCACGCGCGCGAACGCCACCTCAGTGGCACCGGTCTCGCCGCGCGCGTACGCGCCCTGCGCGAGCGCGAGCGAGCGCGTGGATGCCTCCACGAGCGCGGCCGTGGCCTCCGCCTCGCGCGACGCATCGCGGCACACCGCAGCTGCGGAGTCCACGGCAACGAGCACGCTGTCCTGAATCGTCGCCACCCGCCGCGCCTCTGCCACCCGACGCGCGCGCGACTCCGCGATCGGGCCGCGATTCACCTTCCTCAGAATTCCCGGCGTGGCCAGCGAGAGCATCCAGCGCGCAACACCCTGGTCCCACGCGATCCCCGGGCCGATGGTGAGGTCTGGATACTGCCGCGCGATCTCCACCCGCAGATCGCCCTCGGCCACCGCGTAGTCTGCCAGCGCCTCGCCCAGATCGTAACGCTGTCGCAGCGCGAGCGTGCCCAGAGAATCGAAGCTCGCCGGTGCCGCCGCCGTGCACGCCCGTCCTGTATCGGCGCGCAGCGGCAGGGTGTCGACGGCGCGCAGCGGCACCGCGAGCGCACGCGCGAGCGCGAGCCGCGCCGTGGTGCGCGCACGCCGCGCTTCCGCCGCCGTCACGAGCGCACGCTGCGCCTCCGTTTCCGCCTGCGCGACATCGGCGAGGGTCACCTGCCCCTCGCCATAGCGCGCACGCACGAGCGTCGCCAGCTCCGCCAGCGCCGTGTGCTCGCTGTCGGCGTCGGCCAGCGCGCGATCCGCGCCCAGGGCGCGAACCGCTGCCCGTGCCGCATCCACGGCACCGAGCTGCCAGCCGGCCGCCTGCAGGCGAAGCATCGACGCCAGCGTGAAGGCGCGCGCGCGGGCGCGGCGGGCCGCTCGCTTGCCGCCCATCTCGAAGGTGAGCCCCGCCAGGAGCGAGATGCTCCATGGGGTCGACTTTCCCTCATCCACTCGAGCCGCCCGGCTCACCTCCGCGGAGAGCGTCAGCGGCGGCGGGGTGCCCGCCGTCACCTCCGCCGCCCGCGCCACGTCCACGGCCGCCGCCTGCTCCCGCAACGCCGGGTGAAAGTACAGCGCGGCGAGCGCGAGCTGCTGCGGCGACCATCCCGTCGCGGTCGCGCCGGCATTCTGCGCGGTCAGAAACTGAGCGAGCGCCGGATCATCGAGGCGGCGCTGAACGAAACCGTTCAACGACGGCTCGGCTACCGGTGCGGGGGAGTACGACTGGAAGCGCCCGCACGACACCACTGTGGTCGAAAGCAGGAGCGCCGCCATTGCGAGAGTCCTCATCGCGCAGAAGTATAGGCCGCGGGCGCACGTTGGCTTGTCGCCCCGCGGCCGGGCATCTCTCGGGCGAGCCGCGCCGCCCCGCCATGCGCTCGTGCGGTAGCCCAACGCCATGCTGGCCGGGTACTTTAATCTGTCCGCGTTCCACCCTCGCCCCCCAACAACGCTTCATGACCATCCCCACCGGCGCCATTGTCGCCTACTTCTCCATGGAGATCTGCCTCGAGCAGGCAATCCCCACCTACAGCGGCGGACTCGGCGTTCTCGCCGGAGACACCCTCCGTGCCGCCGCCGATCTCGAAGTGCCGATGATTGCAGTCACCCTTCTCCACAGGAAGGGCTACTTCACGCAGACGCTCGACTCAGTCGGGCAGCAGCACGAGGAGCCCGTCAACTGGAGCCCCGAGCAGGTGCTCGCGCCCGAAAGCGCACGCGCATCCGTCGAGATCGCGGGCAGGCGCGTCGAGATCCGCGCGTGGCGCTACGATGTGCGCGGCGCCGGCGGACACGTCGTCCCCGTCTTCCTGCTCGACACGAAGCTCGAGGAAAACTCCGAGTGGGATCGCACGCTCACCGATTGCCTCTACGGCGGCGACAGCCACTATCGCCTCTGCCAGGAAGTCGTGCTCGGCATGGGCGGCGCGGCGATCCTCGAGATGATGGGCTATGCGGATCGCGCGCAGTACCACATCAACGAGGGACACGCGGCGCTGCTCACGCTCACGCTCCTCGAGCGCGAGATGGCTGGGCAAGCGCATCGCGACATCAGCGAGGCCGACCTCGAGCGCGTGCGTCACCGCTGCATCTTCACCACGCACACGCCAGTTCCCGCCGGCCACGATCGCTTCGACGAAGACGAGGTCAAGTCCGTCCTCGGTAGCGAGCGCGCGCAGATGCTCGCTGACGCGCACGTGATCGAGGAGCACACGCTCAACATGACGCACCTCGCGCTCCGGCTCTCGCGCTACGTGAACGGCGTCGCGATGCGCCATCGCGAGATCTCGCAGGGGATGTTCCCCGACTATCCGATCGACTCGATCACGAACGGCGTACACGCGACCACGTGGACCGCGCAGCCATTCCAGGAGCTCTTCGACAAGCGCATCCCCGAATGGCGCCGCGACAACCAGTATCTCCGCTACGCGATCGACATTCCGCTGGAGGAGATTCTCGACGCACACGCGGTGACGAAGGCGGCGCTCTTCGCCGAGGTTCACAGTCGCACGGGCGTGCGGCTCGACCCCGCGGTGATGACGATCGGCTTCGCGCGTCGCGCGACTCCGTACAAGCGCGCCGACCTGATCTTCTCCGACATCAAGCGGCTGCAGGCGATCGCCGAGCGCTCGGGGAGAATTCAGCTGCTCTTCGGAGGGAAGGCGCACCCGCGCGATGAGGGAGGGAAGACGCTCATCAAGCAGATCTACGCCGCGGCGGCGGCGCTGCCAGCATCGGTGCACGTCGTGTACGTCGAGAACTACGAAATGGAAATAGCGCATCTGATGACGTCGGGCGTCGACCTCTGGTTGAACACTCCGACGAAGCCGCTCGAGGCCTCGGGCACGAGCGGGATGAAGGCGGCGCTCAACGGTGTGCCCTCGTACTCGGTGCTCGACGGCTGGTGGGTGGAGGGATGCATCGACGGCGTCACCGGCTGGTCGATTGGCGCGGCGCGCTCCGATGAAGGCGAAGAGATCGCGGATCTCTACGTCAAGCTCGAGCGCGTGATCCTTCCGCTCTACTACGGGCTCCCGTTCTCGTGGGCGACCGTGATGCGCAACGCGATCGCGTTGAATGGTTCCTTCTTCAACACGCAGCGCATGGTCGGACAGTACGTGCACAACGCGTACTTCCCGCCACAGGATCAGCGTCCGATTCCCGTCGCGGCCGCGGAGAACGCGAAGGAAGACGTGCACAGCGCGTGGGCAGGCGTGCGGTAGCACTCTCTGCCCGCGCGCGCCCGTGGGGAACGCACGACGGCGACGATCACGAGATGAGAACGGGGCATTAGTGGCCCCTATCGCCTCATAACTACCCGTATTTGTACGGAAGCGAACATACGTCTTGCCAGCGCTCCGCCTCCACGCTAGCGATAGGTATAAGCGCGAAAACGTATGTAGTGGTACAGGGGATCTTGGTGATGACGAACGATCATGCCGACCCATCATCGCGCGTCGATGATGAGACGCGAAGTCAGTCCAGCCTGCAGGGAAACTATCTTCGCGCGCTCCTCGAGTTGCCGCTGCTCAAGGCGGTCAGTCGACTCGCCACTGAAGGCGACTTCGACCAATCGGCGCTGCGCGAAGAGCTGCGCGCCGTGTGCGCCGAGGCGAAGCGCAGCGGCGTTCGCGCCGAACAGGTGCTCATCGCCGTGAAGGAGATATGGGACGCGTTGCCGGTGGCACGCGAGATCGCCCGCAACGAGAAGGGAAAACCGTTCATCAACGCGGTCGTGACGATGACGCTCGATGAGTACTATGAATCGCCCCATCCGCGCAGCTGAGCGCCACTAGCCCTCTCGCCCTCTCGCCTTGATGTCGAACGGGTAGCTACGAGCAGTTACACCCGCTTGCACTTGCTCGCGTCGAAGTCGTCGTTCACCGTGTCCATCCCCGCGATCAGCGCGTTGTAGCGCGCCTTGCGATCGGGGTCGAGCGCGCGCGTGTCGCCCGCCAGCTTCGCGAGCCCCACCAGCGCCTCGTCCGCCGCGCGGTAGCCGTACGAGAGCTCCTTGCACGAGAGACGCTTCTGCGCGAAGTCCGTGCGCCGGTCGTGATAGTTGTGCAGCCCGTGCTCGAGCGAGTCCGCGAGCGAATCGAAGTGCGACTCCGCCGCGATCCGAATCTCCGAGGGGATCGGCGCGCTCACCGTCACAGCACTCGGCGCCGCAGGCGGCGCGATCGCGGCCGCGGTCGTCGACTCGCGCGGTACCACGCCCACGGGCGGCAGCGCGCCAGTGCCCTGCGCGATCACCGCGCTCGCCGCGGCGATCGAGTCCGCGCGCTGCTGCGCCGCCACCGCCGCCGCATTCGGCACGACGACGAGGTCGCGCGTGTGCGCGATCGCCGACGCCGGCGGCTCCGGCAGCCGCCGCGCATTCCAGATCTGCACGGATACGAAGGTGATCGCGAGCGCGATCGCCACCGAGATCCCCACGCCCACCCACCGGCTGCGCATCGGCGGTGAGCCAACCTCATCGATCGCCGGCTGCGGGATCATCAGCGGCAGCACCTTCGCCGGCGCATCCGTCACTGCGCGCCGACTCGCTCCCGACATGTGCACACTGCGCTCGTCCTCGTCGCGCTCCGTGAGCTCGGACGTGCTGTAGCTCTTCCAGTCCACGAGCGTGCGGAACTTTCCGCCTTCGAGAATTCCGTCGTCGTCAACCTGCTCGTAGAACGGCACGTACGCGCCGCCCGCACCCGGATCCGCGTGCGCGCGGAAGAATCCGCCCGCGGGCTCGTTCCCCTCCGTTGCGATCACCAGCCCGCACTGCCACGCCTCGGTGAAGCGCGCGCGATGCGTTTCGAGATCGAGCGGCGACGGCGACGGCGAGAGGAAGGGCGTGCTGTGATACCAGCCGATCAGCGTCGAGCGCCTGCGCCGCACCTCGAGCTGCTGGCCGAGCCACTCGGCGTCGGGAATCTGCACGGGCTCGTCTTCGGCGATTGCGTGGTTCGTGCGCAGCGTGCCCGTCACGCACAGAAAGCGGCGCTTCGTTTTCGGGCACTCGCACGGCTCGCCGATGAGAAAGCCGAGCAGCTCCTGTTCGGGGGACAATGACAGATGGCGGATGACTTCGCGCAGCGCGCCCTGCGTGATCACGATCGCGGGGGGCGACAGCTCCATCGAGCGGGTAAGACCCTCCACCGGCGCCCACAGAATTGCGTGGTCGTCGGGAAACGTCTTGNNGGGGCCGGCTTTGGCGTTCCGCTGTATCACGGGGTCACCTCGGGAGGCCACTTATATACGCTTTCCCGTCACGCCGCGCGAGCATTGCTTCGTGACCATGCCCCAAGATACCCCCATTAGGCCCCTTCGGAGGGCTTCCCGTCCGCATCGACCTTGGCGAGCGAGGAAACCGCGGGCCCCGTGATGACTTTGCCGAGCGCGTCGAAGCGCGACCCGTGACAGGGGCAGTCCCACGACTTCTCGAGCGTGTTCCAATGGACGATGCACTTGAGATGCGGACACACCGCCGTCATCTCGTGCAGCGCGCCATTGTCGTCGCAGTACACGGCAACGGGATGCGTCTTGCGCCGGATCACCGTTCCCTCGCCGCATGGCAGGTTGTCGAGCGATTCTCCGTCGAGCGGGCGCAGCCAGTCGGTGTACATCACGCCGACGTTCGCGTTCTCTTTCACGAAGCTCTTGAGCGCGTCGTAGTTGATCGAGATGCGTGAGGGATCGTAGAGCGCGGCCCACGGATTCTCGCGACCGGCTATCAGATCGCTGATGATGATGCCGGCCATCGTGCCGTGCGTCATCCCCATCCCTGAATCGCCCGTGCAGATGAAGACGTTGTCATCGCCGGGATTTCTTCCGATGAATGCGAGGAGATCGGCGGGCTCCATCACCTGACCGCTCCAGTGGTACGGAAAGTCGACGATGCCGGGGAAGTGCTCGCGGGTCCACTGCTCGAGATTCGCGAAGCGCTGCTGCATGTCGGTCTCCTGCCCCGTCTTGTGATCCTCTCCGCCGACAATCAGCGTGTCGTACCGCTCGCTATTCCGCGCGAGCTGCAGGCGAACGTAATGGTAGGGATCTTCCGTGTCCCAGTAGAGTGCATCGATGACCGTGCCCTTCGGCACGCGCGCGGCGACGACGTACGAGCGATACGGTGCCTGCTTCGTGTGCATCGCGTAGAGATCGTGAATCGGCGAATTCGTGCACACGACCAGCTGCTTCGCGGTGATCTTTACCTCGGGCTTTTCGATCGTGACCGTCGCGATGCCGTTTTTCGACTCGGTGTTCGACACGTGCGAGCCGCAGAAGATGCGTCCACCCGCCTCGACGAATGCTTCGGCGAGCGCCGAGAGATAGGCGAGCGGATGGAAGCGCGCCTGATTCGGAAAGCGCAAACATGGTCCGGTGTCGAACGACGCGAGCGGCGCGCGCTCGACCTTCTCGACGGCGATCCCGGCGCTCCGCGCGGCATCGTGCTCGTCGTCGAGCACGTCGGGCGTGTCGCCCTCGGAGAGAAAGAGGTAGCCATCGATGCGCGCGAAGTCGCAGTCGACCGCGTTGTCGCGCGCGAATGCCTCGATGAAGTCGATCGCGGCGGTGTGCGATGCGGCGGCGATGCGCGCGCCTTCGCTGCCGTGCACGCGCGCGACTTCGACGTAGCGATCGTCGATCTCGCTCGAGAGATGCGCGGTGGTGCGCGACGTCTCGCCGCTGCCGATCTGTCCATCGTCGATGACGATGACTCTGCGCCCCTCGAGCGCGAGGAGATAAGCCGTCGTTAATCCGGCGATTCCGGCTCCGATTATGCACACCTCGCACTCCGCTGCATCGGTGAGGGCGGCGTAATTCGGCAGGGACGCCGAATCCATCCAGATCGAGGTGGTTTGGCCGGAATCGGGGTGCATTTTAGTGGAGGGGGAGTGGGCGAAAGGGAACGGCTGTCTGTCACGTGGCAGGGCAGGGGCTATGCCACATCGGGCGCGTTGACCTTCAATGTGCAGCGTTTAGCTGCAGAGCTCGCCATCCAACTTTACAAACGCTGTAACGTCGCGGGCTCTTTCATTCCAATAGAAGTCCCGTATCTTCTAGTCAGGGCGCTACTTGCTGTAGATGGCCCTGGCACAATTCCGTCTTCTCCAGTTGCCGAGTGTGGTGGATGATGCACTTTTCCGGTCGCCGAAATCGATTTGTGCTTGGAGCGCTCGCGGTGGTGTGCGCGGGGGTTGTGGGCTGTCATGACGCGGAGAGTACGGCGCCGAAGACTATTCAGACGCCGAACGGGCCGATGCTCGATCTCGGCACCATGATCGTGGATGTAGATGTGCGAACCCACAAGGTCACGATGCATCCCGCAGATGCATCTATGACATTACCGCCCGGGGTTAGCGCGAGATTTTTTGGGGGTCCGTTGCAGATCGAGTATGCCACCGGAGAGCAGTCCTCGTTGGACCTCGGTGGAGGCGTGTTCGAGCGCAACTTTCACTGGGGCTTCTCGAACCTTCTCACGTTCGCCATTGGCACGAATTCACCGCACACGTATCCTGCCTTCCCGCAGGACACGCTGGGCGTGTACATGTATTTTTCCATTCTTCCGAAAAACTTCACCAACGTCAGCGGCCCCTGTTCACCACCGGCGTGCACGGTGACGGTCGACAGCGCGGACGGAGCGTATCCGTTTACCACGGTAGCGGCGCAACCCTATCTCTACTGGAAGTCGATTCTGGAGGGAGGCGGGACGGGCGCGCAGGCACCCGGTCCGTTCGAGACCGATCAATCCACAATCGGGGGTATCAACTACTTTCGACCCCTGAGCTTCCGCAGCACGGGTGGCGTATTGACGTTCCGCTTTGGGGTCGCGATGGCGGCGGCGTGGGTGGATCCGAACGAGAATCGATGGAAGGTCTTCTACGTTGCTGACTCGCTTCCCAACCGGGTGTCCCTGACTGACCTGCGCTCCGAGCCGGACTGGCGGCGTCTCGGTTCCACGGGCAGCGCTGCAATCACGCCGGGTGGATGCGCGGCGAACACGAACACGTGCACGCTCACCCTCACCTCGGCCGCCGGCGACACCATCATGTACTACCGAAGTGACTCGCTGCGCGCCGCTCAAAACGGATACATCGCTGGTCCGGTGACGCCTTCCGCGCTGACCGGAGTGGATGCAGGAGTGTTCCTCGGACTCAAGGATCCGGCGAAGCTCGCTCAGCTGGGAATTTCGGCGCTGCTCACGGGCTTTGCCGACAGCACTGGCGTGATCAGTCCCACGTTTTCGGTCGCGACGGACCTGAGCCGCACCTCGTATCGCATCACGAAGTATGGAACGGACAGCGCGTCGATCTTCGCTCCCGCGGGCAATCTCGTTGCGCTCGTGACGATTCCGTACGCGTCACTGCCGCCCGCGCCAGTGCGTGGATCGGGGCCGCCGAACTACGATCGCTTTTTCTTCTTCGGCAATAGCACTGCGTCGCTAACATCGACTGCCGCCACGTCTGTATGGACGAATGTCAACTACGAGATTGGAGCCACTACGCCATGAGTGAGCTTTCACCACTACCGGGCGTTCACACCGATCCCGCAAAAACATTGATGTCCATCGACGCGTCCTCGCGACGTATCTGGATCGCTCCGAGCTTGGCGCCGCATTCGGCGCTGACAACGCTGACACAGTCCGCGGTGAGCCTGATCTTTCAGCAGGCGTCGACTCAGTGCTTCGATCAACGCGGCGTGCCAGTGACGTGCCCGACGTAAGGAGTTCGGTGCCAGGTGAAGGCTTCTCAACGACGCCTTTGTCGGCGAGATGGCGTTCGAACGGCATTGAGGGCATCACATCGGGCTCGAAGTCGATCTTGCGGCATCTTGGGGAGAATGCGGAGCTTCACGTAGCCGGCGGCCGTCTCACGCGGGGCGACGGATACGGCACTGCCTCGAGAGGCGCTCGTCAGGCGCTCGCGCGCGTGGGTGCCATCCTCCGCCTTCGCCAGCACAATCGCTACTACGTACACGCCTCCGCAGTCGTCAACGACAAGGGACTGGCATATGTGTTCGTAGGAGAGAGCGGCAGTGGAAAGTCGACGCTCGCCTTCGCCCTCGCTCGGGTGGGCTGGACCATTCTCGGCGACGACGGCGTAGTACTCGAACCGCTGGCAGATACGGTTCTCGCTCATGGATGGCGCTCGCGATCGCTGATTAGCTCCTCTCTAGCCTTCGCCTTTCCGGAGCTTCGTGGCAGAGAGTCCGAGGCGATTGCAGGGGACGGTCGTGCACGGATTCCAGTCGATCTGCCGAGCGCAGCACATGCGCGCCTGGCGGCGCTCGTGTTCATCCGACAATCACCGCACGGCTTCCTGAGGCCTTGCGGGCAATCCACCGCGCTCACGGGGCTGATCAGGCAATCGCCATGGGTGCTGCTGGGCGATGCGAGTAGCGCCGAGCACTTCGAGGCGCTTGGACGAATTGCGGGCTCGGTTCCATCATTTGAGTTCGTGCACGGATCAGACGAGCTGCTTCGCATTCGCGAATTCTTCGACCCCGCCGCCTGACATTGGCCATGGAGCCACGTATGAAAGCCCGCCGCACGCCTGAGTTGTTCGTCTTATTTGCGTTCATTCGGAATCGGCAGCATTCAGCTCTCGCGGTGGCTGCGTTTGTGGCTTCGGCAGCCGTTGCCGGATGCGGCTCGGATACTACAGCAGTCGATCCACTCTCGAAGGTGCCCGACTTCATCTACGTATCGAACACGAGCGGGGCGCTTCAGCTCTATACGTGGCATAAGGGGACTTCCACGCTCTTCCCAGCTAGCGTTGCGGGCGATCAGCAACCGCAAAGCGCCGCGGGAAAAGTCGTCTTCACCAGCTATCGCGTTTCGGGGCTTAACCCCGAGATCTATATCGCGAATATCGACGGGTCCGATACGGTGCGACTTACCACAACGACCTCCGCGAGCGCGGATGTGGAGCCGTCGCTGAGCCCCAACGGACAGACGGTCGTGTTTTCGAGCGATCGCTCGGGAACCTCCCGAATCTGGACGGTGAATGCTGATGCATCGAGTGTGGCCGCTCTGAACACGGGTTCCGCCGCCACCGTTCCCGAGTCCACGCCTCGTTTCAGTCCCGTCGGCGACCGCATCCTTTTCACTTCCGCTCAATCGAACACATCGCAGATCTGGATTGTCCCGGCGGCAGGCGGCGCGGCCACGCAGGTCACGCATGAGGTGAACGGCGCTTTCGAAGGATCGTGGGGGCCGGACGGCGACGTCATCTTCTATGTCGACGGTACGGATCGCACCAAGATCCATAAGGTCGTTGTCTCGACCGGTGTAGTCACCGACTATGTCACCAACGGCACCGACGTGGGCAATCAGGATTGCACGAACGCACTCTGTCTCGTCACCACGCACGCGACCAGCAGTGGCCGCGATATCTACGCCTATATCGGGGTCGCCGACAGCGTTCCCATTCCCGTTGTCAACAGCAGCGCCGAGGAGTACGAGCCAGCGATTCTCCATCCTTAGCTAGCATCAGCTCACGCCACGAGCTCGAGACCTTAGTGATCGAGGTCACGCCCTTCGCCCCAATGCCCTTCTCACTCACCTGCTCCCATGCTTCTCCATGTATTCTTGTGGGGAGAGCGTGGCGAACCACCCCGACGCCGACTGCACGTCCCCCTCGTTGTGGATGAAACTAGATAAATGCACCACGCCGACATGCCGCCGTTCGGCGATGCTTCCTGGCAGCTCGTTTACACGAAGGCGCGCGCGGAGCGTTGGGTCGAGCTCAATCTTCGCCGCCAGAACTTTCTCACGCTCCTCCCACTCGTGCGCGGACGCGCCGGCTTCGTACCGCTCTTTCCCCGCTACGTGTTCGTAGGGATCGCTCCCGATGTCTCTGCTCGCCCGATAGCCGGCACTCGCGGCGTGCAGTACATAGTGCACTTCGGCGCCCAGCCGGCCCGCGTTCCACTCGAAGTCGTGCTAAACGTGANNCGCACGCGAGCGTACCCGCGCGCTGCTCATGTTCGCCCAAGCAGGATTTCGCATCAAATCGGCGTAAGCGATCTCATGCCATCTGTCGATGCGCTCGCGCGTTGCCTATCACTGGCTCCATCGGTCCATAGTGATAGTTACAGGTTTTTAAGGAACGCTTCGTGCTCCCCGATCTGTGCCTCGCTCTGGTGCAGAACGCGCGGTAGCCATCACTCAAGAAATTTGACGAGACTGATCTCCAACTGATGCAGCCGCTGTTCATCGCCTTCCTCGTCGCCGCCCTCGCCGCCGCGCTCATCACCCCGCTGGTCATCAGCGGTGCGAAACGCTGGCATCTCCTCGATGCCCCCGACGAGACGCGACATCTCCACGATCGCCCCGTGCCCCGCCTCGGCGGCGTCGCCGTCTTCATCGCGACCATGCTCGGCATCGCGAGCACACTGCTCGGCCCGGCACGCCAGACGCTCACCCCCGAATGGCACCGCTTCGTTCTCGCGCTGCTCCTGGGCGGTACCGTGCTCTTCGGCGCCGGGCTCATCGATGATCTCCGCCGCATTCGCCCGATCGCCAAGATCGTCGCGCAGTGCATCGCCGCGCTGATCGTCGCCAATCTCGGCTTTCGCATCGAAATCCTCGGCATCGGCTCCTCCGTTCTCCATCTCGGTTGGATCTCGATTCCGCTCACGGTTCTCTGGATTGTCGCCGTCACGAACGCGTTCAATCTCATTGATGGCCTCGACGGCCTCGCCACAGGGATCGCGATCGTCGCGCTCACCACGGTGTTCGCGGCCTCGATCGCCCTCGGCAATCTCGAAGTAGCGACGGTCTCGCTCGTGCTCATCGGCGCCCTCGTCGGCTTCGCCCGCTACAACTTCAGCCCCGCGCGCATCTTCCTCGGCGACTCGGGAAGCCTCTTCATCGGCTTCATGCTCGCCGTGCTCTCCATGCACGGTTCGATCAAGAGCGCCACCGCCGTGCTCGTCGCCATTCCGCTCTTCGCGCTCGCCGTACCGCTGCTCGATGTCTCCGTCTCGATCCTCAGGCGCTGGCTGCGCGGCGTGCCGATCTTCTCGCCGGACGCGCGCCACATTCATCATCGCCTGCTCGCGCTCGGCCTCACCCCCGGCCGCGCCTCGTTCGTGCTCTGCCTCGTGGCCGGCGCGTTCGCGGCGCTCGGACTGCTCCTCGCCTTCGCGCCGCCGCCCGCCCTCATCGGCATGGCGTTGACTGGTGGGGTCATCTCCGCGGGCATCTTCATGTACGGCATTCGACAGCTCGACTACAACGAGTTCGTCGAAGCCGGCGCCGCGCTCGCGTCGGGGATCGTGCGCGTGCGACGCGTCATTCGCGACCAGATCCACGCGCGCGAGCTCACGTCCGTGATCGAAGAGGCCGAGTCGCTGCGCCACGTCAATGCGATTCTCGCGGGCAGCGTCACCGGCTTCGGTTTCCTCGGTGTCGAGGTCGAGCGCGAGTCGTCGCTGTCGCTGCGCCGCCTGCACGGCAACACCGCCGGCCTCTGGAAGCTGGACTACATGCTCTCCTCTGTGAACCCGACGGATGATGAGCCGTACGTTCTCCGCATCTGGTGCTGCTCCGGCACCGGCTCGCGCCCCTTCGGCGCCGAGCGTTTGGCGAGCATCCTGGTGCCGAGCATCGAGAAGTGGCTGTCGAGCTCCAAGGCGATCGGGCACGCCGTTACGGAGTCCTCGCGCGGAA